>NZ_JBKBOV010000032.1:0-59323 GCF_046293535.1 Massilia sp.
CCGGCAGCGCGGTTCGCCCGGCCGCGCCGCCCCCGGCGCCGCGCCCGCCGGGCTATGCCCAGGCGCATGCGCCCGCGGCGCCGGTCGCGCAGCGTTCCGACCTGATGGCATCGGAAGCGGTGCGCCGTGCGATGGTGGGGCGCGTGGCGAAGCAGGGCGTCAAGGACGGCATCGTGCTGGCCGCGATGGAAGCGGTGCCGCGCCACCTGTTCATCGAACCGGCCCTGTCGGCCCAGGCGTACATCGACGCCTCGCTGCCGATCGGGCACAACCAGACGATTTCGCAGCCCTACATCGTCGCGCGCATGATCGAAGCGATGCGGGCGGGCGGCCAGTTGGGCCGCGTGCTCGAGATCGGCACCGGCTGCGGCTACCAGGCCGCCGTGCTGTCCTTCGTCGCGCGCGACGTGTACTCGATCGAGCGCATCAAGCCGCTGCACGAGCTGGCCAAAACCAACCTGCGGCCGCTGAGGATTTCGAACCTGCGTTTGCAATATGGCGATGGTATGCTAGGCTTGCCGCAGGTAGCGCCATTCGACGGCATCATCCTTGCGGCTGCGGGACTCGAAGTGCCGCAAGCCCTGCTCGAACAACTGGCCATCGGCGCGCATCTCGTCGCACCGGTTGGCGCCCAGGTCCAGCACCTGCAACGTATTACCCGCATCGGCAAAAGCGAGTGGGCCAGCGAGACGCTGGAAGCGTGCCACTTCGTACCGCTGCGCCCCGGCACAATCTAGCATGGCCTGCGTTGTTGCGTCCCGGACGGGCCGCGCGCTGCAGCCTGTCCCGGCCTGCCGGGTCAACCCCGCCGGCCCGGACGGCGTTGAAGAGCCTGGTCCAACCGGCATGACCACGGCTGACGATGTCCGCCGGCGTGCTGCAATCCCGGCGCTGCTGCCGGGACGGCCCGCCATAGAACATGAACAGAAAATAGAAAGACAATGAACCAAGCTTCCCACTTACCCCGCCTTGCACTGCTCACTCTTGCCTTCGGCCTGCTGGCCGGCTGTAACTCCCTGACCCGCCAGGCGCCGGTCGTCGAGCGCACCGGCGCTTCCGTGGCCGAGCGTCCGCGCCCGGCCCCGGCTGCGCGCGCCGAAGAGTCGAAAGCGGACGAGAAGGGCATGTACACCGTGCGCCGCGGCGACACCCTGCTGCGCATCGCGCTGGACCACGGCGAGAACTACCGCGACATCGTCGCCTGGAACAACCTGCGCGACCCGGACGACATCAAGGTCGGCCAGGTCCTGCGCGTGGCGGCGCCGGAGCGCGGCGAGCGCAGCGCAGGCGTCCAGACCCAGCCGGTGCCGGTGCCGCCGCCGGCCGTGCCGCGCAAGACCGAACCGCGCGCCGACAAGCAGCCTTACAACGAGACCGTCGCGGCAGCCCGTCCGGAATCGGGTACCCGCACCGAGTCGCTGCGCCCGTCGGCGCCGGCGCCGGCCGCCGCCGCCCCGGCGGTCGCCGCGGTTGCCAGCGGCGACGAGAAGCTGAGCTGGATGTGGCCGGCGGAAGGCCGCATCGTCGCCACCTTCGACGAAGGCCGCAACAAGGGCATCGACATCGCCGGCCGCCCGGGCCAGCAGGTGGTGGCGGCAGGGGCCGGCAAGGTAATGTACGCTGGCAGTGGCATCCGGGGTTATGGTAACCTCGTAATCGTCAAGCACAACAACAGCTTGCTGTCGGCATACGCGCACAACCGCAAGATCGTCGTCAAGGAAGGCGACAACGTGGCCAAGGGCCAGATGATCGCGGAAATGGGCGACTCGGACGCCGACTCGGTGAAGCTGCATTTCGAGATACGCCAGCAGGGCAAGCCGGTCGACCCCGCGAGGTTCCTGCCCGGCCGCTAGAGCTTAGAGGATGTAAAGAGAGCATGACGCAGCCGCCGCACTCGCTGGACCAGCAGGAATCAGACGAGTTTCCGGACGAACCGGAACACGGCGGCGGCGCTGCGGCCGACGGCGAGGGCATCCTTCCCGGTCCCGAGCTCGACACGGTGGACGAGTTGCGCAAGGTCTTGCAGGCCGAACTCGCCACCGACACCACCCAGCACTACCTCAACCAGATCGGCACCCGCCCGCTCCTGACGGCGAGCGAGGAAGTCCAGGTCGCGACCCAGGCCAAGGCGGGCGACTTCGCGGCGCGCCAGAAGATGATCGAGCATAACTTGCGCCTGGTCGTCTCGATCGCCAAGCACTACATCAACCGCGGCGTGGTGCTGCTCGACCTGATCGAAGAGGGCAACATCGGCCTGATGCGCGCGATCGACAAGTTCGAACCGGAGCGCGGGTTCCGGTTTTCCACCTACGCCACCTGGTGGATCCGCCAGAGCATCGAGCGCGCCATCATGAACCAGGCGCGCACCGTGCGCCTCCCGGTGCACATGGTGCGCGAACTCAACCAGGTGTTGCGCGCCAAGTACCATCTCGAGGCGCAGAAGCACGACGGCAAGGACGCGTCCTGCGAAGACATCGCCAGCCTGGTCGGGCGGCCGGTGGAGGAGGTGCAGGACATCCTGGCGCTGTCCGAGCACGCCGCCTCGCTCGACGCCCCGCTCGACAACGACCCGACCTCCAACCTGATGGACATGCTGCCCGACGACGGCGAGGCCAGTCCGGACGCGCGCGCCGAGCAGCACGAGATGACGGCCCTGGTGCGCGACTGGCTCACGCGCCTGCCCGACAAGCAGCGCCTGGTGGTCACGCGGCGCTTCGGGCTCGACAACGACGATCCGGCCACGCTCGAGACCCTGGCCGAGGAGATGGGCGTGACGCGCGAGCGGGTGCGGCAGATCCAGCAGGAGGCGCTGGTCAAGCTCAAGCGGGCCATGGCGGCGCGTGGCGTCGTGCGCGATTCGCTGCTGTAGCACCCACCCCCATTTCCTTGCTATCATGCTGCCCGGGCGCATTCGCCCATTTTTTATTTGCGAGCTCTCCGCACAGCTAGTCCTGTGCCCACTTCCTCTTTCTTTTTGACCAGCATGCAAGAAATTTTCATCGACATCAAATCCCTGGATGCGGACGCGCGCGGCGTCGGCCACCTCGACAACGAAGACGGCACCCCGGGCAAGGTGATCTTCGTCGAAGGGGCGCTGCCGGGCGAACGCGTCAGCTTTGAAACCCTGCGCAAGAAGAAGAACTGGGAGTCGGGCCGCATGGTCACTCTGCAGCGCGCCTCGTCGATGCGCGTGGAACCGAAATGCCAGCACTTCGGCTACTGCGGCGGCTGCTCGATGCAGCACCTCGAACCCTCGGCCCAGGTCGCGATGAAACAGCGCGTCCTCGAAGACAACCTCTGGCACCTCGGCAAAGTCAAGGCCGAGAACATCATGCGCCCGCTGTACGGCCCGACCTGGGACTACCGCTACCGGGCGCGCCTGTCGGTGCGCCACGTGGCCAAGAAGGGCGGGGTGCTGGTCGGCTTCCATGAGCGCGCCTCGTCCTACGTGGCCGACATCACCTATTGCGAGATTCTGCCGGACCACGTGGCGCGCCTGATCGTGCCGCTGCGCGAATTCGTCGGCCAGCTGTCGATCTACAACCAGATGCCGCAGATCGAGGTCGCGATCGGCGAAGAGGTCACGGTGCTGGTGCTGCTCACCAGGGCGCCGCTCCGCGCGGCGGACGAGGCCCTGGCCAGGGCCTTCGCCGACAAATGGGACATCCAGTGGTGGCTGCAGCCGAAGGGACCGGACACGGCCTATCCGTTCTACCCGCTGGGCAAGGAGTTGTACTACACGCTGCCCGAATTCGGCATCCGCATGCCCTTCAAGCCGACCGATTTCACCCAGGTGAACCACCAGATCAACCGGGTGCTCGTCTCGAAAGCCCTGCGCCTGCTGGAGGTGCAGCCGGGCGAGCGCGTGGCCGACCTGTTCTGCGGCCTGGGCAACTTCACGCTGCCGCTGGCGACCCAGGCGCGCGAAGTGGTGGGCATCGAGGGCAGCACCGCGCTGACCACGCGCGCGCTGGAGAATGCCCAGGCCAACGGCTTGGCAAGCAAGACCTCGTTCTCGACCCGCAACCTGTTCGAGGTGACGAAGGACGACCTGGTCGCGCTCGGCCATTTCGACCGCATGCTGGTCGACCCGCCGCGCGACGGCGCGATGGCGCTGTCGCTGGCGCTGGCCGACCTGCGCCAGACCCACGAGGAGCTGATGCCGCAGCGGATCGTGTACGTGTCCTGCAGCCCCTCCACGCTGGCGCGCGACGCCGGCATCCTGGTGCACAAGGCGGGCTACGTGCTCAAGAAGGCGGGGGTATGCAATATGTTCCCGCACACCTCGCACGTCGAGTCGATCGCCGTGTTCGAGCTGGGCGAGAAGCCCACGGCCACCGCTTACGAAGTCGCCGCCGAAGCCGCGTAAACACATTGGGGTCAGGTCTGACATTCGGACACGGCCTCAGGTGTCAGTACGGCTGAGCTTGTGTCCGAATGTCAGACCTGACCCCCTTGGTATAAAAAAAGCCGACCAATGGTCGGCTTTTTCGTTCGGCTGAAACCGCTTAGTCGCGGTCGCCGCCGGCGATGCCCAGCAGTTGCAGCAGGCTGGTGAAGATGTTGTACACGTCCAGGTAGATCGACAGGGTGGCGGTGATGTAGTTGGTTTCGCCGCCGTTGACGATGCGCTGCACGTCGTACAGGATGAAGGCCGAGAAGATACCGATCGCCAGCAGCGAGATCACGATCGTCAGGGCCGACATCTGCAGGAAGATGTTGGCCACCGCGGCCAGGATCAGCACGATCACGCCGGCCATCAGCCAGCTGCCCATGCCCGAGAAGTCGCGCTTGGTGGTGGTGGCGATGCTGGCCATCACGGCGAACACGCAGGCGGTACCGCCGAAGGCGGTCATGATCAGCGTGCCGCCGTTCGAGTAGCCCAGGGTGTGCTGCAGCAGCGGGGTGAGCATCAGGCCCATCACGAAGGTGAAAGCCAGCAGCAGGCCCAGGCCGACCGCCGAGTCCTTGAACTTCTGGATCGCGAAGATGAAGCCGAAGGCGACCAGCATGAAGCCGATGAAGCCGAGGCCGCCGATGCCGGCCATCAGGTTGAACGACACGCCGATGTAGGCGCCCAGCACGGTCGGGATCATCGACAGCGCGAGCAGCCAGTAGGTGTTGCGCAGTACCTTGTTGCGCGTAACGTCGACCCGGCCGGCTTTAGTCAGGTCGATCGTGCTGCGGGGTTGCGAATTAGGGATCATGTTGCCTCCGGTTGGTGGATGAGCGTCACTGAAAACCATACAAGCTGATGCTTAGCAGAGCCTTAAATCAGGACGATTTTGCTCCGCAACTCTACCACTTTGCTTGCCAGTGCCGCAATATCGGTTATATGAGGCAGCTGTGGTAAAATTAAAGGTTAATTGAGTTCCAAATTCAGTTGCAGGAGCCTCAAGAGGTTCTTGATCCAAACCATTCTTTTTATTGGAGTTTTACATGGCAATCGAACGCACCCTGTCGATCATCAAACCGGACGCAGTTGCAAAAAACGTGATCGGCCAAATCTATAGCCGCTTCGAGGGCGCTGGCCTGAAAGTTGTCGCTGCCCGCATGACCCAGCTGTCGCAAGCCGAAGCCGAAGGCTTCTACGCCGTGCACGCAGCGCGTCCGTTCTTCAAGGACCTGGTCAACTTCATGATCTCGGGCCCGGTGATGATCCAGGTGCTGGAAGGCGAAGGCGCGATCCTGAAGAACCGCGACCTGATGGGCGCCACCGATCCGAAGAAAGCAGAAGCCGGCACCATCCGCGCCGACTTCGCCGACTCGATCGACGCCAACGCCGTCCACGGTTCGGACGCCGCTGAAACCGCTGCCGTGGAAATCGCGTACTTCTTCCCGGCATTGAACGTCTACTCGCGTTAATTAGCAGGGGGAGCGCAGTCCGGGGCGCGCCCCGGTCGATTCCCCCGGACTAATTGAAAGAGTGAGCCACTCGTCCACGACCCAGGGTCGGCACGGGTGGCTTCAGGAAATAAAGGATTTTGCCATGACGACTCTCACCAACTTGCTGGACTTCGATCCCGCGCAACTCGTTGCGTATTGCGCCGAGCTGGGTGAGAAACCGTTCCGCGCCAAGCAGCTCCAGCGCTGGATCCACCAGTTCGGTGCGTCCGAGTTCGACGACATGACCGACCTGGCCAAGTCGCTGCGCGAAAAACTCAAGACC
Organism: Massilia sp.; assembly: GCF_046293535.1. Lineage (NCBI taxonomy): Bacteria > Pseudomonadati > Pseudomonadota > Betaproteobacteria > Burkholderiales > Oxalobacteraceae > Massilia > Massilia sp. The sequence goes on from NZ_JBKBOV010000032.1 coordinate 6,170, forward strand.
CGCGCCGAGATCCGTGCCCCGGGCATCATCAGCGACCATACCTCGACGGACGGCACCCGCAAGTGGCTGGTCGACGTCGGCAATGGCAATGCCGTGGAGACCGTGTTCATCCCGGAAGAAAATCGCGGCACCCTGTGCATCTCCACGCAAGCCGGCTGCGCCGTCAACTGCCGCTTCTGCTCGACCGGCAAACAGGGCTTCAACCGCAACCTCACCGTGGCCGAGATCATCGGCCAGTTGTGGATGGCCGAGTTCGAGCTGCGCCGCACGAAAGGCATCGAGCCGGGCCCGAAGGGCGAGCGCCAGATCACCAACGTGGTCATGATGGGCATGGGCGAGCCGCTGCTCAATTACGAGCCAACGGTGACGGCGCTGAAGATGATGCTGGACGATAACGCCTACGGCCTGTCGCGCCGCCGCGTGACCCTGTCGACCTCGGGCGTGGTCCCGAACATCGACAAGCTGTCCCAGGACGTGCCGGTGGCCCTGGCCGTGTCGCTGCACGCCTCGAACGACGCCCTGCGCGACATCCTGGTGCCGCTGAACAAGAAATACCCGCTGCGCGAGCTGCTCGCCGCCTGCAAGCGCTATCTGGAATTCGCCCCGCGCGACTTCATCACCTTCGAATACTGCATGCTCGACGGCTTCAACGACAGCGACGAGCACGCGCGCGAACTGATCGCCCTGGTGAACGACCCGGTGGTGGGGGTGAACTGCAAGTTCAACCTGATCCCGTTCAATCCGTTCCCCGAATCGGGCCTGACCCGCTCGAAGAACCCGCGCATCAAGGCCTTCGCCCAGGTCCTGATGGATGCCGGCATCGTCACCACCGTGCGCAAGACGCGCGGCGACGACATCGACGCCGCCTGCGGCCAGTTGGCCGGCGAAGTGCAGGATCGCACCCGCGTGGCCCAGCGCATGGAAAAGATGGCCGAGTACCAGAAGAAGTTCGGCGCCGACTTCGGACGCATCGTGGAGATTCCGTCCTGATGGGAAGCAACGCCGGTCGTGCAGCGCTCCTGTTCGTTGCGGCCCTGGTGGCCGGCTGCGCCAGCCATGGCGGCGGTAGCGGCGAACTGAAGACCGCGTCCGACGTGACGGCGGCGGAGAAGCGCGCCGCGATCCGGTTGCAATTGGCGGTCGGCTACTACCAGAATGGCCAGCACGAGATCGCCCTCGACGAGGTCAAGCAGGCGCTCGCGGCCGACCCCGGCAACGCCGAAGCCCACGGCCTGCGCGCATTGATCTACACCGCGATGGGCCAGTTGCCCCTGGCCGACGAGAACTACCAGGCCGCCCTGCGCCTCAAGCCGGGCAACCCGGACCTGTCGAACAACTACGGCTCCTTCCTGTGCACCTCGCTGAACCGTCCGGCCCAGGCGATGCCGTATTTCGAGACGGCGCTGCGCAGCCCGGCCTACCAGACACCGGTGAGCGCGCTGGTGAATGCGGGCCTGTGCAGCATCCGCAGCAAGAATTTCCAGGCCGCCGAGCGCTACCTGCTCGAGGCCTTGCGTTACAACCCCGACCTGCAGGCAACCAATGCCGGCCTGGCGCGGACCTATTACGAGCGGCGCGACTACCCGCGCGCCGGTTTTTTCATTAATCGCCTGATCGAGACCTCGAAAATCGACACGCTTTCGGCCGACGCGTTGTGGCTGGCTTTGCGCGTGCAGCGCAAGCTGGGCGACCGGACGCAGGAAGCCAGCCTGGCAGCCCAGCTGCGGCGGCGCTTCCCCGGCTCGCAGGAGTACGCGGCGTTCGAGCGCGGGGCATTCGATGAGTGAACTAGCTAGAGTGAGACGAGCAACATGAACGAGCATGCAGACCAGCCGGCGACGCCGGGCAACGACGCTGGCATTCCCGGCAAGACCCTGCAGTCCCAGCGTGAAGCGATGGGCTGGAGCGTGGAGCAGGTGGCCGACCAGCTGAAGCTGGCGCCGCGCCAGGTGGTGGCGCTGGAAGCCGGCGACTACGCCTCGCTTCCGAGCCCGGCCGTGACGCGCGGCTTCGTGCGCGCCTATGCCAAGCTGCTGAAGATCGACGCCGCTCCGCTGGTCGCCAAGATCGAGATGAACATGCCGCCCGAAGCCCAGGCCGGCGCCACCGCCTCGATCCCGCGCCGCGAGCAGCGTCCGGCCTCGTTCTCGCAAAGCCGCTTCCCGATCGGCGGCAAGCGCAACAAGGTGCCGGTCGGCCTGATCGCCGGCGTGGCGGTCCTGGTCGCCGCCGGCGCCGCGCTCTGGCACTTCGGCCTGATTCCGGGCAGCCGGCAGCCTGAGGCCGACAATGGCGGCCTGCTCGAGACGCCGGTGGTGGTGACCCCGCACGGCGGCACGGCGGCGCCGGCGCCCCATGACCCGCTGCAGAATCCGTCGGTGCCGCTGATCTCGGTGCCGGCGCCGGCAGGCGAGGGCGCCGCGCCGGCAGGCACGGGCACGCCGCCGGCAGCACCGGCAGGCGCCGCGGGCACGACGCCGCCGGCCGCTGCGCCAGGCGCCGCACCCGCAGCCGGGACGCCGCCTGCTTCCGCCACCACGCTGGCAGCCCCCGTGACCGTGGTGCCGGCAGCGGCGCCCGCAGTCGCCGGCGCCAACGCGCTGGTGCTGAACGTGCGCGAAGACGCCTGGATCGGCGTGGTCGTCGGCGGCAAGCGCCTGCTGTGGCGCGAGGTCAAGGCCGGCTCGACCGAAACTTTCGACGTCACCGGGCCGGGTGTGCTCACCGTCGGTAATCCCGGCGCCGTCACCGCGACCCTGCGCGGTTCGCCTGTCAGCCTGGAGCAGTCTCCGGGCAAGAAATTCGCGCAAGTGTCTTTGAAATAATGGAACGGAACATGATCGTGAACGAACCCTGCATTGGCGAGCCGATCCCTTCGGGCCCACTGGCGCGCCGCGCCAGCCGCAAGGTGGCGGTCTCGCATGGCAAGCGCACCGTCTGGGTGGGCGGCGACGCGCCGGTGGTGGTGCAGTCGATGACCAACACCGACACCGCCGACGCGATCGGCACCGCGATCCAGGTGAAGGAACTGGCGCGCGCCGGTTCCGAGATCGTGCGCATCACCGTGGACACCCCGGCCGCGGCCGCCGCGGTGCCGGCGATCCGCGAACAGCTGGACCGCATGGAGATCGACACCCCGCTGGTGGGCGACTTCCACTACAACGGCCACCTGCTGCTGCGCGACTATCCGGAATGCGCGCAGGCGCTCTCCAAATACCGGATCAACCCGGGCAACGTGGGGCAGGGCGCCAAGCGCGACACCCAGTTCGCCCAGATGATCGAGATCGCCGCCAGGTACGACAAGCCGGTGCGCATCGGCGTCAACTGGGGCTCGCTGGATCAAGCCTTGTTGGCGCGTATCATGGATGAGAACGCGGCCCGCGCCACCCCGTGGAGCGCCCAGGCCGTGATGTACGAGGCGCTCATCACTTCCGCGATCGAGAACGCCGTGCGCGCCGAGGAAGTCGGACTGGCGCGCGACAAGATCATCCTGTCGTGCAAGGTCTCGGGCGTGCAGGACCTGATCGCGGTCTACCGCGAACTGGCGCGCCGCTGCGACTACCCGCTGCACCTGGGCCTGACCGAGGCCGGCATGGGCAGCAAGGGCATCGTCGCCTCGACCGCGGCCCTGTCGGTGCTGCTGCAGGAAGGCATCGGCGACACCGTCCGCATTTCCCTGACGCCGGAACCGGGCGGCGACCGCACCCGTGAAGTGGTGGTCGGCCAGGAGATCCTGCAGACCATGGGCCTGCGCAAGTTCACCCCGATGGTGATCGCCTGCCCGGGCTGCGGACGCACGACGTCCACCGTGTTCCAGGAACTGGCGGACAACATCCAGACCTTCCTGCGCGAGCAGATGCCGGAATGGAAGAAGACCTATCCGGGCGTGGAAGCGATGAACGTGGCCGTGATGGGCTGCATCGTGAACGGCCCGGGCGAATCGAAGCACGCCAACATCGGCATCAGCCTGCCGGGTACGGGCGAATCGCCGGCGGCGCCGGTGTTCGTCGACGGACAGAAGGTCGCGACGCTGCGCGGCGAGCGCATCGTGGAGGAATTCAAGACCATCGTGCTGAATTACGTACAAAAGAACTACAGCCGCGAAGCCGTGACGAATTGAATTGGTAGGGTGGGCAGGTCTCCTGCCCACGCGGTCAACTAGTGCATGCACTGTTCGACCGCGTGGGCGGCGAAGCCGCCCACCCTACGAGAAGCGAAAGAAACTATGTCCAAACCAGAAAAAATCGTCGCCGTCAAAGGCATGAACGACATCCTCCCGCAAGACGCACCGATGTGGGAGCTGTTCGAGAACACCGCCGAAACCATCCTGAAGAGCTACGGCTACCAGAAGATCGTCACGCCGATCGTCGAGGACACCTCGCTGTTCGCGCGCGCCATCGGCGCCGTCACCGACATCGTCGAAAAGGAAATGTACTCCTTCGAGGACTCGATGAACGGCGATCAGCTGACCCTGCGCCCGGAAGGCACCGCCGGCGCGGTGCGCGCCGTGATCGAGCACAACCTCGTGTACGACGGCCCCAAGCGCCTGTGGTACAAGGGCCCGATGTTCCGCCACGAGCGTCCGCAGCGCGGCCGCTACCGCCAGTTCTTCCAGTTCGGCGCCGAAGCCGTCGGCTTCTCGGGCCCGGACATCGACGCCGAGCTGATCATGCTGTGCCGCCGCCTGTGGGACGACCTCGGCCTGCGGAACGTGCGCCTCGAGCTGAACTCGATCGGCAATGCCGACGAGCGCCTGCGCCACCGCGCCGACCTGATCGCCTACCTGGAAAAGCACGAGGACATCCTCGACCTAGAGGCCAAGCGCCGCCTGCACAGCAATCCGCTGCGCATCCTGGACACCAAGAACCCGGCCATGCAGGACATGGTCAACGCCGCGCCCAAGCTGCTCGACTATCTGGGCGAGGAGTCGCTGGCGCACCTGGAAGGCCTGAAGAAGATCCTGGACCGCAACGCGGTGCAGTACACCATCAACCCGCGCCTGGTGCGCGGCCTGGACTACTACAACCGCACCGTGTTCGAGTGGGTCACCGACGAACTGGGCTCGCAGGGCACCATCTGCGCGGGCGGCCGCTACGATCCGCTGATCGAGCAGTTCGGCGGCAAGCCGACGCCGGCGGTCGGTTTCGCGATGGGCATCGAGCGCATCATCGAGCTGATGAAGGGCCTGGGCGAAACGCAAACGCCGAGCCAGTGCGACGTCTACCTGGTGCACCAGGGCGAGGACGCCCAGATGCAAGCCTTCATCCTGGGCGAGCGCTTGCGGGATGCCGGCCTGGATGTTGTGTTACATTGCGCAACGCCGGCAGGTGCGGGCAGCTTCAAGAGCCAGATGAAGAAGGCCGACGGCAGCGGCGCCGCGTTCGCCGTGATCATCGGCGAGGACGAGATCGCGAACCAGAAGGCGGCGGTCAAGTCCATGCGCGGGGAAGCCGGCGAGCAGCAGCAGGCCAGCGTGCCCTTCGAAGAGGTGGTCGACTACGTGGTCGACCAGATCGTCGGAGGCGGCGGCCACGACTGCGACGACGAGAATTGCAACGAGCACGGGCATCACCACCGTCCGTAACAGCAGCAAGCACCATCCATCCTAATAACAACCAGCAACTGAGCAGACCATGGCATACGACCTCGAAGAACAGGAACAGATAGCGAACTTCAAGGCCTTCTGGGCCCGATACGGCAACCTCATCATGGGCGTGCTGATCGTCGCGCTGCTGGCCTACGCCGGCTACAACTTCTGGCAGTCGCGCCAGCGCACCCAGTCGGTCGAAGCCTCGGCCCTGTACGACGAGCTGCAGGTGGCGCTGAGCGCCAACGACAACGCCAAGACCCAGCGCATCGCCGGCGACATCAAGCAGAAGTATGAAGCCACCGTGTATGCGCAGATGGCCGGCCTGGCGGCCGCCAAGACGGCCTTCGAGGCGAACGACCTGAAGACCGCCAAGACCCAGCTGCAATGGGTGGCGGATAATGGCAACGACGAATACAAGGCGATCGCGAAACTGCGCCTGGCCGGCGTGCTGCTGGACGAGAAGTCCTTCGATGCCGCGCTCAAGCTGCTGAACGAGACCTACCCGCCGCAGTTCTCGGCCGAAGTGGCCGACCGCAAGGGCGACGTGCTGGTGGCGCAAAACAAGATCAGCGAGGCGCGCCAGGCCTACGTGGCCGCGCTGGCGGCGATGCACAAGGATAATCCGGGCCGCCAGCTGGTCCAGCTCAAGCTCGAAGCCATCGGCGGCACCGTGCCGGAAGAGAAAGACGCCAAGGCCACCGCGGCCGCGGCGTAATCCAAGATTGACAGGCCCGCGCACGCCGCGAAGGCGCGCGCGGGCTTTGCGTCCTCTACAGTCCTGAAACAAGGTTACAAAATATGCGTATCAGCAGCAAACTTGTTGGTGTTGGTGTCCTGGCCCTGGTGACCGGCTGCTCGAGCCTGAGCCCGTCAAGCATGGTCAACAAACTCAGCTCGCTCAATCCTTTCGCATCGAAGTCGAAGACCGACCAGCCGGCGCCGCTGGTCGAACTGAAGGCCACGATGGCCGTGCGCACCGCGTGGAAGCTGGACATCGGCAAGGCCGGTCCCTACACCTTCTCGCCTGCGCTGGCGGGCAACACGGTGGTGGTGGCCGGCGGCAATGGCGACATCGCCCGTGTCGAGGCTGACAGCGGCAAGCAATTGTGGCGCGTCAAGGCCGGCAGCGAACTGTCGGCCGGTGTCGGCACCGACGGCAACCTGATCGCGGTCGGCGGCACCAAGGGCACCGTGATCGCCTTCGATATGGACGGCAACAAGCTGTGGACCTCGCAACTGTCGAGCGAGCTGCTGTCCGCGCCGGCGGTGGGCCAGGGCATCGTGGTCGCCCGCAGCCTGGACAACCGCATCGTCGGCCTGGACGCCAAGACCGGCGAGAAGAAATGGACCGTGCAGCGCGTGACGCCGTCGCTGACCCTGCGCACCGCGCCGGGCATGGTCGTCAACGGCAGCGACGTCATCGTCGCCCAGCCGGCCGGCCGCCTGTCCTCGATGATCCTGGCCACCGGCGCGCCGCGCTGGGACCAGGAAGTGGGCGTGGCGCGCGGCGCCACCGAACTGGAACGCGTCACCGACATCGGCGGCGCCCCGGTGCTGTTCGAGGGCGAGGTCTGCGCCGCGTCCTACCAGGGCCGGGTCGCCTGCTACGACGCCGCCAGCGGTTCGCCCAAGTGGACCCGCGACCTGTCGTCCGAAGTCGGCGTCGCCGTCGACCAGCGCTTCGTGTTCGCGGCGGACGACAAGGGCGCGCTGTACGCCTTCAACCGCGACACCGGTTCGAACGCCTGGAAGAACGACAAGCTGGCCTTCCGTCGCCTGTCGACCCCGGTCTCGTTCGGCCGCGCGGTGGCGGTGGGCGACTACCAGGGCATCGTGCACTTCCTGTCGCGCGAGGATGGCTCTTTCCTGGCGCGCGCCGCCCTTGATGGCAGCGCCGTCATCGGCACCCCTCTGGTGGCTGGATCGCACCTGATTTTTCAAACACAAAATGGAACTGTGGCCGCCATCGCGGTCGAATAGAATAACTACATGAAGCCGGTAATCGCACTCGTAGGTCGCCCGAACGTCGGGAAGTCGACCCTGTTCAATCGCCTGACCCGTTCGCGGGACGCGCTGGTGGCCGACCTCCCTGGCCTGACCCGCGACCGCCACTATGGCGAAGGCCGGATCGGCGAACGTCCGTTCCTGGTCATCGACACCGGCGGTTTCGAACCGGTGGCCAAAGAGGGCATCATGCACGAGATGGCGCTGCAGACGCGCCAGGCGGTGGCGGAAGCCGACGTCGTCGTGTTCATCGTCGACGGCCGCCAGGGCCTGACCCCGCACGACAAGACCATCACCGATTACCTGCGCAAGACGGGCCGCAAGGTCATGCTCGTAGTCAACAAGTCCGAGGGCATGAAGTACACCTCGGTCACCGCCGATTTCTACGAACTCGGCATGGGCGACCCCTACGTCATTTCGGCCGCCCACGGCGACGGCGTGCACGACCTGGTGAACGAAGCCCTCGACTTCGCCTTCGCCAACCGTCCGGACGAGGAAGACGAGCCGGAACACCCGGACCACGGCATCAAGATCGCCATCGTCGGCCGCCCCAACGTCGGCAAGTCGACCCTGATCAACACCCTGGTCGGCGAGCAGCGCGTGATCGCCTTCGACATGCCGGGCACCACCCGCGACTCGATCGAAGTGCCCTTCGAGCGCGAGGGCAAGAAGTACACCCTGATCGACACCGCCGGCATCCGCCGCCGCGGCAAGATCTTCGAGGCCATCGAGAAGTTCTCGGTGGTGAAGACGATGCAGTCGATCTCGGACGCCAACGTCATCGTGCTGCTGCTCGACGCCCAGCAGGACATTTCCGAGCAGGATGCCCACATCGCCGGCTTCATCCTGGAGTCGGGCCGGGCGCTGGTGGTGGCCGTGAATAAATGGGACGGCCTGCAGTCGGACGACCGCGACCAGGTCAAGAATGACCTGGACCGCAAGCTCGACTTCCTGTCTTTCGCGAAAACGCACTTCATCTCGGCCCTGAAGGGCACCGGCATCAGCCAGCTGATGAAGTCGGTGGATGCGGCCTATGCCGCCGCCACCGCCAACCTGTCGACGCCGCGCCTGACGCGCGCGCTGCAGGAAGCGATCGAGAAGCAGGAGCCGAAGCGCAAGGGCAGCACCCGGCCCAAGCTGCGCTATGCCCACCAGGGCGGCCAGAACCCGCCGATCATCGTCATCCACGGCAATGCGCTGGAAGCCGTCAGCGACCCGTACAAGCGCTACCTCGAAAAGCATTTCCGCGACACATTCAACCTGGTCGGCACCCCGGTACGCATCGAATTCAAGTCCGGGAAGAATCCATTTGCCAAGGAGCAGAATTAAGCGTAGCAGTACGACAGAAAGTGGGGAAACAGGTTACAGTAGCTCAGGGCTTTCATTCGCCATAGCGGAATGTAGCCCAGGCACTTGAAATTAGGCAAACCGCCACTATTTTTAAACTACAACAACATTACGGAGCTGTTATGAGCAACAAAGGGCAACTGTTACAAGACCCATTCCTGAACGCTTTGCGCAAGGAGCACGTCCCCGTCTCCATCTACCTGGTCAACGGCATCAAACTGCAAGGCCACATCGAATCGTTCGACCAGTACGTCGTCCTGCTTCGTAACACCGTGACCCAAATGGTCTACAAGCATGCCATCTCCACCGTTGTCCCGGCCCGTGCCGTCAACCTCAACCTTGACTCCGAAGCCGAGTAGGGCCGATGGCTGACGCCCCCGGCAACACCTCCATGCGCGCAGCGCTGGTCGGCATCGATTTTGGCGCTGGCGATTTTTCCGCCAGCCTGGAAGAGCTGTCCCTGCTTGCGCGCTCCGCCGGCGCCGAACCGATCACCACGATCACGGCCAAGCGCAACAGTCCCGATCCCGCCCATTTCGTCGGCAGCGGCAAGGCCGACGAAATCAAGATGGCCTGCATTGCCGACGGCATCGACATCGTCATCTTCAACCATGCCCTCTCGCCTGCCCAGCAGCGCAACCTCGAGCGCAGGCTGGAGGTGCGCGTGGTCGACCGTACCAGCCTGATCCTCGACATCTTCGCCCAGCGCGCCCAGAGCCACGAGGGCAAGCTGCAGGTGGAACTGGCGCAGTTGCAGCACCTGGCCACGCGCCTGATCCGCGGCTGGACCCACCTGGAACGCCAGAAGGGCGGTATCGGCCTGCGCGGTCCCGGCGAAACCCAGCTCGAGACCGACCGCCGCCTGATCGGCGAGCGCGTCAAGATGCTGCGCACGCGCCTGACCAAGCTGCGCAAGCAGCACGAGACCCAGCGCCGCCAGCGCGGACGCAACCGGACCTTCTCGGTCTCCCTCGTCGGCTATACCAATGCCGGCAAGTCGACCCTGTTCAATACGCTCACCAAGGCCGGGGTGTATGTTGCGAACCAGCTGTTCGCGACGCTCGACACCACCAGCCGCCGCCTCTACCTCGGCGACGAGGCAGGCAGCGTGGTGATTTCCGATACGGTCGGCTTCGTGCGCGAGCTGCCGCACCAATTGGTGGCGGCCTTCCGCGCCACGCTCGAAGAAACCATCCACGCCGACCTGCTGCTGCACGTGGTCGACGGCAACTCGCCGGTGCGCATGGAGCAGATCGAACAGGTCAACGAGGTCTTGCGCGAGATCGGCGCCGATCATGTGCCCCAGATCCTGGTCTGGAACAAGATCGATGCGGCCGGGCTGGAGCCCGGGGTCGAGCGTGATGAGTATGATAAGATCAGCCGCGTTTTCATCAGCGCCCACAGCGGAGCAGGCCTGGACCTGCTGCGCGATGCCGTCGTCGAGGCGGCCATGGCGGCGCGCGAACAACAAGACCATGTGCGGGATGGGGAAGAACCGTCGGTGGACGGCACCCTGGCCAATTCTGCAGAGAACACTATGACAACCTCCACCCATCTCGGGCCCCACTAGCCTATGCTCGTTTCTTTACTAAAACGTTGCGGCATCAAATTGTCGCTGAACGACCCACGTTGGGGCCACAAGCCCGACGGTGACCACAAGGCCCAGGAGGGCCGCCGGCCGGGTGAAGGCCCGCCCGACCTCGATCAACTCTGGCGCGATTTCAATGCGCGCCTGAACCGCGTCTTCGGCGGCCGCAACAACGGCGGCGGCGACGGCGGCGGCGGCCCGGGCGGCCGCGGCGACATGCGCGGCGCCAGCGTGACCGCGGGCGTGGTGGCGGTGATCGTCGGCCTGATCTGGCTGGCGAGCGGCGCCTTCATCGTCCAGGAAGGCCAGACCGGCGTCGTCACCACTTTCGGCAAGCTCAGCCATACTACCGGCGCCGGCTTCAACTGGCGCTGGCCGTACCCGATCCAGGCCCACGAGACCGTCAACGTGTCGACGATCCGTACCGCCGAGATCGGCTACCGCGCCAACGTGCGCAACAAGCAGCCGCAAGAGTCGCTGATGCTGACCGACGACGAGAACATCATCGACATCCAGTTCGCGGTCCAGTACACGCTGAAGGACCCGGTCCAGTGGCTGTTCAACAACCGCGAGAACGACGAGACCGTGCGCCAGGTGGCCGAGACCACCATCCGCGAAGTGGTCGGCAAGAGCAAGATGGACTTCGTCCTGTACGAAGGCCGCGAGAAGGTCGCCGCCGACGTGCACCAGATGATGCAGCAGATCCTCGACCGCTATGCGCTGGGCGCGCTGGTCACCAACGTGACCATGCAGGGCGTGCAGCCGCCGGAGCAGGTGCAGGAAGCCTTCGACGACGCCGTCAAGGCCGGCCAGGACCGCGCCCGTGCCCGCAACGAGGGCGAGGCCTACGCCAACCAGGTGATTCCGCAGGCGCGCGGCCAGGCCTTCCGCCTGCAGCAGGACGCCGAAGCCTACCGCTCGATGGTGGTCGAGAACGCGCTGGGCAACGCCTCGCGCTTCGACCAGGTGGTGGCCGCCTATTCCAAGGCACCGGCCGTCACCCGCGACCGCATGTACATCGATACCATGCAGCAGATCTTCTCCAGCACCAGCAAGGTGATGGTGGATTCGCGCGCGGGCAATCCGATGATCTACCTGCCGCTGGACAAACTGATCCAGCAAGGCGCCGGCAACGAAAATGCCGGCGCCCGTTCGGGTCCGGTGCAGGTGCCGCAATCGTCGCCGCCGTCGGACGTCATGCAAGCCATGGATTCGGTGCGCCAGCGCGACAGCCGCAGCCGCGATTCCTCACGTGACAGGGAGAGCCGTTAATGAACCGCCTCGTAACTATTTTTGTGGCGGGCTTCATTGCCCTGATGCTGCTGTCGTCCACCGTGTTCGTGGTCGACCAGCGCCGCTTCGCCATCGTGTTCGCCCTGGGCCAGGTGCGCGACGTGATCACCGAACCGGGCCTGCACTTCAAGCTGCCGCCGCCGTTCCAGAACGTGATCTACCTGGACAAGCGCATCCTGACCCTCGATACGCCCGACGCCGACCGTTTCATCACGGCCGAGAAGAAGAACATCCTGGTGGATGCCTTCATGAAGTGGCGCATCACCGATCCGCGCCTGTACTACGTCAGCTTCAGCGGCGACGAGGCCCGTGCGCGCGATCGCCTGTCGCAGATCATCAAGGCCGCCCTGAACGACGAGATCACCAAGCGCACCGTGCGCGAAGTGATCTCGGGCGAGCGCGGCGCCGTGATGAACGCGGTGAAGGAGAAGGTCGTGGCCGAAGCCAAGGAGATCGGCGTGGGCGTGGTGGACGTGCGCCTCAAGCGCGTCGACTACATCGAGCAGATCAACAACTCGGTGTACGAACGCATGAAGGCCGAGCGCGTGCGCGTGGCCAACGAACTGCGCTCGACCGGCGCCGCCGAATCCGAACAGATCCGCGCCGACGCCGACCGCCAGCGCACCGTGATCATCGCCGAAGCCTTCCGCGAGGCCGAGAAGATCAAGGGTGACGGCGACGCCAAGGCATCGGTGATCTACGCCGAGTCGTTCGGCAAGAACCCGGAATTCGCCAAGTTCTACCGTTCGCTGGAAGCCTACCGCGCGACCTTCAAGAACCGTGGGGACGTGATGGTGGTGGATCCGAACTCGGAGTTCTTCAAGTACTTCAAGCAGCCGGGCGGGAAGTAATCCGGCCGGCGCTACCACCGCGCCTTGGTATTGGATCCCGGCCTTCGCCGGGATGACGGTCTTGGTTTGGGTGTTGCAGGCAGGGATAACGCATCTCGGCCAACCAGTCAAACCAACGTCATCCCGGCGCAGGCCGGGATCCAGTTTTACGTAGTACCGTGTTAACTCTTCAGTCTATACAAGCGTTGCAACATGGCACTCTGGCAACCTGCCAGACCTGTCAAACCAACATCCCCCGCCTACTGCTTACCATTTTCGGGTAAAATTGCCGATTCGGCGCTCGCACCGCGCGCCAGCACGCCCGTGCCCTTTGTACCGCTCTTGTCAACAACCCGTTAGCTCCGCCCATGCCGAATTGGCTATTGCCTGAAAATATCGCCGATGTCTTGCCGTCCGAAGCGCGCAAGATCGAGGATCTGCGCCGCAAGATGCTCGATACCTTCCGCCTGTACGGCTACGAACTGGTGATGCCGCCGCTGCTCGAGTACGTCGAGTCGCTGCTGGCCGGAGCCGGGCAGGACACCGAACTGCGCACCTTCAAGGTGGTCGACCAGCTCTCCGGCCGCCTGCTCGGCCTGCGCGCCGACATGACCACGCAAGTGGCGCGCATCGACGCGCACCTGTTGAATCGGGAAACCGTCACCCGCCTGTGCTACGCCGGCAGCGTGCTGCACACCCGTCCCTCGGGCCTGCACGCCACGCGCGAGCCGATCCAGATCGGTTGCGAAATCTACGGCCATGCCGGCCTGGAAGCGGACGCCGAGATCCAGGAACTGGCCCTCGGCACGCTGGCCCTGGCCGGCTTCGACAACGTGCGCCTCGACCTGTGCCACGTCGGCATCCTGCGCGCCATCCTTGCCGAAGACCCGGCCGCGCGCCGCGACGAAACCCGGCTCATCGCCATGCTGCGCGCCAAGGATACGCCGGGACTGGACGGGCTCACGCAGGATTATCTGCCCACCACCCGCAAGGCCCTGCTGGCGCTGCCGCACCTGTACGGCGACGTCGAGGTGCTGGGCCAGGCCAAGGAAGAACTGCCGGCGCTGCCGGGCGTCACCCGCGCGCTGGCCGAACTGGCCGCGCTGGCGGCAGGCGCCATCGGCCGCGCCGACGTGGCGATCGACCTGGCCGACCTGCGCGGCTACCAGTACGAAAGCGGCGCCATGTTCGCGCTCTACGTGCCGGGCCTGCCGAACGCGGTCGCAAGGGGCGGGCGCTACGACCATGTGGGCGAAGCCTTCGGGCGCGCGCGTCCGGCGACCGGCTTCTCGCTCGACCTGCGCGAACTGGCGCGGCTGCTGCCGCTGGCCGAGCGCAAGCACTCCATCCGCGCGCCCTGGGGCAATGCGCCGGAACTGAGGGAAAAGATCGCTGACCTGCGCAAGGCAGGCGAAGTCGTGATCCAGTCCATGCCGGGTCACGACAATGTTCAGGACGAGTTCGAGTGCGACCGCGTGCTCGTCCTCGAAAACGGAAATTGGATTCTCAAAAACTTAGGTTAAGTGATGTCAAATACTAACGTGGCAAAGAACGTCGTTGTCATCGGCACCCAGTGGGGCGATGAAGGCAAGGGTAAGATCGTCGACTGGCTGACCGACCATGCGGCCGGCGTCGTCCGTTTCCAGGGCGGCCATAACGCGGGTCACACCCTGGTGATCAAGGGCCAGAAGACCGCGCTGCAGCTGATCCCCTCGGGCATCATGCGCGAAGGCGTGGCCTGCTACATCGGCAACGGCGTGGTGGTCTCGGTCCCGGACGTGATGCGCGAAATCGACAAGCTGCAGGCCGCCGGCATCGAAGTGGTGTCGCGCCTGAAGATCTCGGAAGCCTGCCCGGTCATCCTGCCTTACCACGTCGCCATCGACAAGGCCCGCGAAGCCAAGCGCGGCGAGAACAAGATCGGCACCACCGGCAAGGGCATCGGCCCGGCCTACGAAGACAAGGTGGCCCGTCGTGCGATCCGCATCGCCGACCTGCTCAACGAAGAGCGCTTCGCCGAGAAGCTCAAGGAAAACCTCGAGTACCACAACCACGTGCTGGTGAACTACCTGGGCGCCGATCCGATCGACTTCCAGACCACCTACGACGACGCGATGGCCCTCGTGCCGCGCCTGCGCCCGATGGTGGGCGACGTCTCGTCGCAGCTGTACGCCGCCCACAAGGCCGGCGGCAGCCTGCTGTTCGAAGGCGCGCAAGGCTCGCTGCTCGACGTCGACCATGGCACCTATCCGTTCGTGACCTCGTCGAACTGCGTGGCGGGCAACGCCGCCGCCGGCGCCGGTGTCGGTCCGGGCATGCTGCATTACATCCTCGGCATCACCAAGGCGTATACGACCCGCGTGGGTTCGGGCCCGTTCCCGGCCGAACTGCCGACCGACGCCGGCGTGGGCGAGCACCTGTCGCGCATCGGCCACGAGTTCGGCACCGTGACCGGCCGTGCCCGCCGCTGCGGCTGGTTCGACGCCGCGCTGCTGCGCCGCTCGGTGCAGATCAACGGCGTGTCGGGCATGTGCCTGACCAAGCTGGACGTGCTGGACGGCATCGAGTCGCTGAAGCTCTGCACCGGCTACAAGATCGACGGTCGCGAGGTCGACATCTTCCCGGTCGGCGCCGAAGAAGCGGCCCTGTGCGAGCCGGTCTACGAAGAGATGCCGGGCTGGACCGAGTCCACCGTCGGCGCCAAGTCGATGGACGAGCTGCCGGCCAACGCCCGCGCCTACATCAAGCGCATCGAAGAACTGGTGGGCGTGCCGATCGACATGGTGTCGACCGGTCCGGACCGCGAAGAAACCATCGTGCTGCGCCATCCGTTCGCGGCATAAGCACCAACGTATAACAATAGGATTTACCTGAAATGAACACTCCTGCATCGACCGACAAGGACCTCTGGGTTTCGTGGGACGAGTACAACCGCCTGGTCGAGCGCCTTGCGCTGCAAGTGTATGAGTCGAACTGGAAGTTCGACATGGTGCTGTGCCTGGCGCGCGGCGGCGTGCGTCCCGGCGACGTGATCTCGCGCATCTTCGACGTGCCGCTGGCGATCCTGTCGACCAGCTCCTACCGCGAAGAAGCCGGCACCAAGCAGGGCAACCTGGACATCGCCAAGTACATGACGATGACCAAGGGCCCGCTGGCCGGCCGCATCCTGCTGGTCGACGACCTGGCCGATTCGGGCGTGACCCTGCAGAGGGTGCGCGAGCACCTGCAGACCAACTACCCGGACGTCTCGGAAGTGCGCTCGGCCGTCATCTGGGTGAAGGGTACGTCAAGCTTCAAGCCGGACTACCACCTGGAAGACCTGCCGCACAACCCGTGGATCCACCAGCCGTTCGAAGACTACGACGGCCTGCGCCCGCACCAGCTGGCGGCGTGGATGAAGAAGTTCGAGAAGTAATTCGCAGCGCCTGCAAGGCAAAGCGAACGGGCAGGAAAGGCGCAAGCCTTTCCTGCCCGTTCTGCTTTATTCAGCCTCTCTCGTGAAGCGGCGCCCGCAGCGCGCGATGCAACTCCGTTCGTGGCGGAGGTTCGGGACGGCGCGGAGTGTCTCGATGAAGTACCCCTCCATCGTAGTGGCAGGGGGCGAAAAGGTGCTTTTGTTGTTTCCCTGTTTCACGATGAATGTGGGAGAATCTCCTATCAATTCGTAAAACATCAGGAGTTTCTTCTCATGGAAGCGGACAGCAAGCCAAAGAAGGACGTTCTCGACGAGATCGACCGGAAGATCCTGCGCATCCTGCGCGTCGAGGGCCGCATCACCAACCAGAAGCTGGCCGAGCGCGTCCACCTCTCGCCCACGCCCTGCTGGAACCGGGTGCGCGCGCTGGAAGAGCAGGGCTACATCGAGGGCTACGCGGCGATCCTGTCGCAGCGCGCGCTGGGCCTGCCGGACACGGTCATCATCGAGGTCACCCTCGAGCGCCACGACGACGACATGCTGATCCGCTTCGGCGAAGAACTGGCCAAGTTGCCCGAGGTGATGGAGGCGAGTTTGCTGACCGGCGACTATGACTACCTGATCAAGGTGGCCGTGGCCGGCACCGAGGGCTACGAGCGCTTCCTGCGCCAGCGCCTGTACAAGATTCCCGGCATCCGCCACAGCCGCTCGACCTTCGTGCTGCGCACACTCAAGCGCACCCATTCGGTGGAGCCTTGAGCGTATTACTCTGTTAAGATGCGGCCTCGCCGCGCGCCATGGCTTAACAATAAAAAACAACACCGATGACCCAGAGTTTCTTCCAGACCTTCATCCTCCTGATCCTCGTCACCGACCCCTTCGGCAACGTTCCCCTGTTCGCCGCGGCCCTCAAGGAAGTCCCGATCCAGCGCCGCGCCCGCATCGTGGTGCGCGAATGCGCGATCGCCTTCCTGTTGCTGCTGGTGTTCATGTTCTTCGGCCAGCACTTCCTGGCGGCCCTGCACTTGTCGCCGGTGGCGCTGCGCATCGGCGGCGCCGTGATCCTGCTCATCATCGCGATCCGCATGATCTTCCCGCATCCGGACGGCGTGCTCGGGCGCAGCGAAGGCGGCGAGCCCTTCATCGTGCCGCTGGCGATTCCCGCGCTGGCCGGGCCGTCGGCACTGGCCACCGTGCTGCTGTTCAGCTCCGGAAGCATCAACGAGACCATGGTCCACGTGGCGGCATTGGCCGCGGTCGGCGTGGTCTGGCTGGCGGTCTTCCTCAGCGCGGAAAAGCTGCAGCAACGCCTCGGACCGCAGGTCATGACCGCCTTCGAGCGCCTGATGGGCCTGATCCTGACGGCGATGTCGGTGGAAATGCTGCTGGGCGGCATCCGCGAATTCGTCCAGACGCTGTGAGGACAGCCGTGCGGGCTCGAACGAGGTCTTTCTGGCACACTTTTGGCATCACCACCCGCACGGCCTCATCCGCTATCAATCCAGCATGAAACCCGAACACGAGACTCCTTCCGAATGGCTGCCCTTCCTGAGCGGGGGCGGCCAGATGGGAGCCATGATGCGGGCCCATGACTGGTCGCATTCGCCGCTGGGCCATCCGCGCACCTGGCCGCAGGCGCTGCGCACCACGGTCGGCCTCATGCTCAACGCGAAGTTTCCGATGTTCGTGGCCTGGGGCCCGGAGCTGGGCTTCCTCTACAACGACTCCTACGCCATCATCCTCGGCGAAAAACACCCGGCGGCCCTGGGTGCCCGCTTCCACGACATCTGGCGCGAGATCTGGGACGACATCCATCCGCTGATCGTGCGCGCCCTCAAGGGCGAATCCACCTACATGGACCGGCTGCCGCTGCGCATGAATCGCCACGGCTACGACGAGGACACCTGGTTCCGCTTCTCGTACTCGCCGGTGCGCGACGAGGACGGCACCGTGGCCGGCATGTTCTGCGCCTGCGTCGAAACCACCGCCGAGGTGCTGGCCGAGCGCTATCGCGAGCAGGAGAACCAGCGCCTGATGACCCTGTTCGAGCAGGCCCCCGGCATCTTCGCGGTCCTGCGCGGCCCGGAGCACGTGTTCGAGATCGCCAACGAATCCTACCTGCAGCTGATCGGCCACCGCGGGCTGATCGGCAAGTCGGCGCGCGAAGCGCTGCCGGAGGTCGCGGACCAGGGCTTCTTCGAACTGCTCGACCAGGTCTACCAGTCGGGCCAGCCCTTCGTGGGCCATGCGGTGCCGCTGCGCGTGCAGCGCGAAGCCGGCGAGCCGCTGGAGGAACGCTTCGTCGACTTCGTCTACCAGCCGATTTGTGGCCCGAAGGGCGAGGTCGAGGGCATCTTCGTGGAGGGCAGCGACGTCACCATCCGCAAGCGCGTCGAGGACGAGCTGCGCGCCGCCAACCGCCAGAAGGACCAGTTCCTGGCGATGCTCGCGCACGAGCTGCGCAACCCGCTGGCGCCGATCACCACGGCGGCCCAGCTCTTGCAACGCGGCTCGCTCGACCCGCAGCGCGCGCGCCATGCCAGCGACATCATCGTGCGCCAGGCCGAGCACATGACCGACCTGGTGAACGACCTGCTGGACGTCTCGCGCGTGACGCGCGGGCTGGCCGAGATCGAGAAGGAAGACCTGGACGTGGCGACGGTGGTGCACGACGCGGTCGAGCAGGTGCGCCCCCTGCTGGACATGAAGCGCCATGCACTGGCGCTGGAGCTGTGCCAGCAGCCCCTGCACGTGTCGGGCGACCGCACGCGCCTGGTGCAGGTGGTGTCGAACATCCTCAACAACGCGGCCAAGTACACGCCCGCGGGCGGCAGGATCACGCTACGCGTGCGCAGCGAGGACGGCGAAGCCGTGATCGCGGTGTGCGACAACGGCCAGGGCATCGACCCGCAGGTGCTGCCCTACATCTTTGACCTGTTCACCCAGGCCGAGCGTACGCCCGACCGTTCGCAGGGTGGCCTGGGGATCGGCCTGGCGCTGGTGAAAAGCCTGGTGGCGCTGCATGGCGGGCGCGTCGCGGCCTACAGCGAGGGACCGAACCGGGGCAGCGAATTCGCGATCCGCCTGCCGCTGCTGCTGGATGCGCAGGCGCAGGAGGCGCGGCAGGCGCCCGGCCACGCCATGGATGCCGCGGTGCGGGTGCTGGTGGTGGACGACAATGCCGACGCCGCGCAGATGCTGGCCACGCTGCTCGAGGCGCACGGCCATGCGGTGAGCGTCGAGTACGACGGCACGGGCGGCCTGGCGCGCGCCCTGCGCGAGCGCCCCGAGGTCATGCTGCTCGATATCGGCCTGCCCGACATGGACGGCCACGAGCTCGCGCGCCGCCTGCGCGCCGCGCCCGGTACCGCCGACGCCATGCTGATCGCGCTTACCGGCTACGGCCAGGGCGAAGACCGCGAACGTGCGCGCCAGGCCGGCTTCGACCGGCACATGGTCAAGCCGGCCGACCTGCCGGAGCTGCTGGGCATCCTGGCCGAGGTGCGCGGGCGCGCGGACTGAGTTCTTCAGCCCCATCCGTGCGCGGTCCGCGTCCTGAGCCGGTGTATGCTGGTTCCGGGACAACAAGGGGACAAGCAAGGCATGAGAACCTGGAGAATCGCGGAAGAAGACGTGGCGCTGGACCGCAGCTGCGAAGGCGCGCGCAAGAGCGGCGGGCACTGGCACGAAGAGGGCTGCCCCGCGCTCTATTCGGCCATGACGGTGGAGATGGCGGTGCTGGAAAAATTCGTCCACACCGACGGCCAGGACGAGTCGCTGGTGCTGGTGGCGGTGGACTTGCCGGACGATCCGGAGCTGGGCATGATTGTATCGCGCGAGGAGCTGCCGGACGGCTGGGACGACCTGGACGACGGCGGCAGCGCCACCGCATTCGGCACCGCCTTCCTGCAGAAATGCCACCACCTCTACATGCGGGTGCCGTCGGTGATCGTGGGGGAAGGTGTCAACCTGGTGATCAATCCGGAGCATCCGGCCTATGCGGACGTGAAGCTCAGCATCGTGCGCACGTTCAGCTTCGATCCAAGAATGTTTGAACGCCAAAAGTGAGTGACATGCATATGCTTATATTTACTCAGGCATAGCGTATAGTTCTCCAGCAGCAGGAAGTGCGCGCCTTCCTCACCGGCTTGCGCACCGACCTGAAGAACGACATCGAGGCGATCCGCGGACTCAAGCAGTCGTATCACGGTTTCAACGCCAACTTCGCTTACCTTGCCGCGCTCGATCCCAATTGGCGGAGCCGCGCAAGGGCTGAGGCGACATCGAGCGTTCCAGTGGAGCGGGAGCGCTTGTTCGCTTGTCCGGCGTTGAAATCAGGGTGTCAGCGTCGCGACAAACCGGCCCAACTGTCGGCATCAAATCGGCAGAGCCGCGACATAGGGGCGCACGGCGTCGTCGAGCCGGATGATCTTGTCTATCAGCTGTCGATGTATTGCAGGCCACTCTTCTCTTGGTGACTTCCAGCCGCCTGGTACGGTGCTGAGGATGTGGCAGGCACGGCGATCCGGCACATGATCCCACACGAGTTTGTCTTCGAATGCACGCTCGATCTCCGGCGCATGTGACTTCAACTGCGCAAACATCCGGTGACACTTTTCGATATCCTTGAGCGCGATTTCGAGTTCGACATGGGAATCATTGCCCCGTGTGATAAACCCAAGCAACAGGCCCGCCCGGCCAGGACTTACGCCGAACCCGCCCGCCGAGGTCGGTTTTTTGTTGGCAAAGAGACTGGTCCGCGTTTTGGCATGGTCGAGCAAAGCTGCCCAGAATTGGAAACGGATGTCGTGGCGCTCGATCCGGTTCTCGCGTTCGGCCTGTTCTTTGGCGCGAATTTTCGTCTGGAATTCCGCGACTTCCGGCAGTGGTATCAGCTGTTGCACGTCGACCAGTATGCGACCGTCGGATGTCCGATACGGTTTCATGCGGATGCAGCGAATATCGAGATCGCGCTCATTCAGCCACAGAACCGCTGTCGTGATCTCTTTCGAAAAATCGGATGCAGCAAGGATGATCTTCACATCTTTTGCAAACATCTCCTCATTTGGCTCATCCCATTGGAGAAACGCGAGGATGGCGGCCTTTGCGTCTTCAGCAGTACAGTTAAACGCGCGGATATAGGCGGCATGCGCGTCCACTAATTGTTTGAACGTCATTGCGGACAGCATCGCGGCATAACGAATGGCTTGAAGCTCCATGTGTCCGCCATCGTTATCGCGCTTGAGCTCGACAACGACCAGATTGGCCTCGGTATCGATGCACAGCAGGTCAACCCGCCGGTTGCTATCCACCCAATCGCTGTATTCTTCGCAAATCACCATCAGGTCGGGCGCCAGCATGCCGATATGCTGCTTGAGGTAGCGCTGCAGATCGCTGCGTTCGTAAATCCTTTCATTGTCGAAGCGGGTTTCCGCGAGAGGGACCAAAGAGTCGCGCGTGATTTCGAAAATAGCCATCAGAGGGATGTGATGTTCCAAATGGATGAGCAACGCATCATGCCCGGCCCCCTATGACTTGTCCAGCTTGCCGCGGGACGAAAAAAACGGCTCCGGAGAGCCGTTTTGCTGGCTGGTAGCGTTACTTGCCCAGCATCGACACCACGTTGTCCGCCCCCGGCGCCCCGAAGGCCTGCTGCTTGAGCACGTGCAGCTGGTCGCGCACCTGGGCCGCCTTTTCGAACTCGAGGTTCTTGGCGTGGTCGACCATGAGCTTCTCGAGGCGCTTGATCTCCTTGCTGATCTGCTTCTCGCTCATGGCCTCGACCTTGGCCGTGGCGGCCTCGTCGACCAGGCCCTCGCCCATCGCCTTCTGGGCGGCGTTGCTGTAGACGCCGTCGATCATGTCCTTGATCTTCTTGTTCACGCCCTTCGGCACGATGCCGTGCGCCTCGTTGAAGGCGATCTGCTTGGCGCGGCGGCGCTCGGTCTCGTCGATCGCGCGCTTCATCGAGTCGGTCATCTGGTCGGCGTAGAGGATCGCCACGCCGTTCAGGTTGCGCGCCGCGCGGCCGATGGTCTGGATCAGCGAACGCTCGGAACGGAGAAAACCTTCCTTGTCCGCGTCCAGCACCGCCACCAGCGATACTTCCGGCAAGTCCAGCCCCTCGCGCAGCAGGTTGATGCCGACCACCACGTCAAACGTGCCCAGGCGCAGGTCGCGCAGGATCTCCACGCGCTCCACCGTCTCGATGTCGCTGTGCAGGTAGCGCACCTTGATGCCGTGGTCGCTCAGGTATTCGGTGAGCTGCTCGGCCATGCGCTTGGTCAGCGTGGTCACCAGCACGCGCTCGTCCTTGGCGATGCGGTCGGTGATCTCGCTCATCAGGTCCTCGACCTGCGAGCGCGCCGGCTTGACGATCACCAGCGGGTCGACCAGGCCGGTGGGGCGCACCACCTGCTCGACGACGTTGTCGGCCTTGCCCTTTTCGTACTCGGCCGGGGTGGCCGAGACGAAGACGGTCTGGCGCATCTTGCCCTCGAACTCCTGGAACTTGAGCGGCCGGTTGTCCAGCGCCGACGGCAGGCGAAAGCCGTAGTCGACCAGGTTCACCTTGCGCGAGCGGTCGCCGTTGTACATGGCGTTGAGCTGGCCGATCATCACGTGCGACTCGTCCATGAACATGAGCGCGTCCTTGGGCAGGTAGTCGATCAGGGTCGGCGGCGGTTCGCCCGGCATCGAACCGGACAGGTGGCGCGAGTAGTTCTCGATGCCCTTGGTAAAACCGATCTCGGCCAGCATCTCGAGGTCGAAGCGGGTGCGCTGCTCGAGGCGCTGCTCTTCGATCAGCTTGTTCTCGTTGCGGAAGTATTCGAGCCGGTCGCGCAGCTCGGCCTTGATCGATTCCACCGCGCGCAGCACGGTCGAGCGCGGCGTGACGTAGTGCGAGCCCGGGTACACGGTGAAGCGCGGGATCTTCTGGCGCACGCGGCCCGTGAGCGGATCGAACAGCTGCAGCGACTCGATCTCGTCGTCGAACATCTCGACGCGGATCGCGAGCTCGGCGTGTTCCGCCGGGAAGATGTCGATGGTGTCGCCGCGCACGCGGAAGGAGCCGCGCGCGAAGTCCATCTCGTTGCGCGTGTACTGCATCTGGATCAGGCGCGCGATGATGTCGCGCTGCGCCACCTTGTCCTTGTGGCGCAGCGTCAGGATCATCTTGTGGTACTCGTTCGGATTACCGATACCGTAGATCGCCGACACGGTGGCCACGATGACCACGTCGCGCCGCTCCATCAGCGACTTGGTGCACGACAGGCGCATCTGCTCGATGTGCTCGTTGATCGACGAGTCCTTTTCGATGAACAGGTCGCGCTGCGGCACGTAGGCTTCCGGCTGGTAGTAGTCGTAATAGGAGACGAAATACTCGACCGCGTTCTGCGGGAAGAATTCGCGGAACTCCGCATACAGCTGGGCCGCCAGCGTCTTGTTGGGAGCGAAGACGATCGCCGGACGGCCCGCCTGGGCGATCACGTTGGCCATCGTGTAGGTTTTGCCGGAACCGGTCACCCCGAGCAGGGTCTGGTACATCAGGCCGTCATTGATGCCTTCGATCAGGCCGGCGATCGCGGTCGGCTGGTCGCCGGCCGGCGGGAAGGGCTGGTGCAGCTTGAAGGGCGAGCCGGGATAGGTGATGACGGTCGGCTCCGGAGCAGGTTCGGGGGCATTTGCGATGGATAAATCTGCCATACTTTCAGACCTTTGCTAGAATGGGTGTCCGCTTGCGGCACTGCAGCATGACTAGACAAGCAGTGTCGTCCTGTTCAATTGCTGCGAACCCACCGACAAACTCGCTCTTTACCCAGTTTATCACGATGACTTCCACAGCCTCCGCCAGCCTCTTCGGCGCCATCGACATGGCGCCCCGCGACCCGATCCTGGGCATTACCGAAGCATTCAACGCCGACACCAACCCGGCCAAGATCAACCTGGGGGTGGGCGTCTACTATGACGACAATGGCAAGGTTCCTTTGCTGCAGTGCGTGCAAAAGGCGGAAGCGAAGCTGATGGAGCAGCCGGCGCCGCGTACCTACCTGCCGATCGAAGGACTGGCGGCGTACGACAAAGCCGTGCAAGAGCTGGTATTTGGGGCCGACAGCGCCGTAATTCAAGAGAAGCGTGCGATCACCGTGCAGGCCCTGGGCGGCACCGGCGCGCTCAAGCTGGGCGCCGATTTCCTCAAGCGTTTCGCACCGGATTCCGATGTCTACATCAGCGACCCGAGCTGGGAAAACCACCGCGCGCTGTTCGAAAGCGCCGGCTTCGCGGTCAACAACTACACCTATTACGACCCCAGCACCCATGGCGTGAATTTCGACGGCATGCTGGCCTCCTTGAAGGCCATGCCGCGCGGCGCGATCGTGGTGCTGCACGCCTGCTGCCACAACCCGACCGGCGCCGACCTGAGCCAGGAGCAGTGGGGCCAGGTGATCGAGGCCGTGGTCGCCAATGGCCTGGTGCCTTTCCTCGACATGGCCTACCAGGGCTTCGGCGCAGGCATCGCGGAAGACGGCGCCGTGGTGCGCCGCTTCGCCGAGACCGGCATTCCGCTGCTGGTGTCGAACTCGTTCTCGAAATCCTTCTCGCTGTACGGCGAGCGCGCCGGCGCGCTGTCGATCGTGGCCGCGAGCAGCGAAGAAGCGGCGCGCGTGCTGTCGCAACTGAAGCGTGTCATTCGCACCAACTACTCGAATCCGCCGACCCATACGGCCAAGGTGGTCGCGATGGTGCTGTCGACCCCGGAGCTGCGCCAGCTGTGGGAAGAAGAGCTGGCCGGCATGCGCGTGCGCATCCGCGAGATGCGCAACCTCATGGTCGAGAAGCTCAAGGAAAAGGCGCCTGGCCACGACTTCGAATTCGTGCGCGAGCAGGTCGGCATGTTCTCGTACTCGGGCCTGACGAAGGAGCAGGTCGGCAAGTTGCGCGAAGAGTCGATCTACGCGGTGGACACCGGCCGTATCTGCGTCGCCGCGCTGAACTCGACCAACCTCGACCGCGTCGTTGACGCGGTAGCGAAAGTTCTTTAAAATCGCGGCTCTTCGGTTGACGCAAGTCGGTTCCGAAGAGCAGCAAAAGTGG
This sequence comes from Massilia sp., assembly GCF_046293535.1. Lineage (NCBI taxonomy): Bacteria > Pseudomonadati > Pseudomonadota > Betaproteobacteria > Burkholderiales > Oxalobacteraceae > Massilia > Massilia sp. The sequence goes on from NZ_JBKBOV010000032.1 coordinate 31,333, forward strand.
CTGCGCGACACGAGTCGAATTTGACAGACTGTCACCGCAAACATATAATGCTGTCATCAATTCCCTGATAGCTCAGTCGGTAGAGCGACGGACTGTTAATCCGCAGGTCCCTGGTTCGAGTCCAGGTCGGGGAGCCAGATTTCCAGAAAGCCACATCGCAAGATGTGGCTTTTTTGTTTTTGCGTGTGGATGCGTTTTGGTAGTTGCGTATTTACATGTGAAATGGGTAAGCTGGCAACACCAATCTCATCAGGGTCAAACAGTGAAGCATCTACCATCGAACAAGCGGATCGCGGTCGCGGGGCAGGTCCTGCGTTTTTCGCAGTCGGGGCAGGGCAGTCCGACCATCGTCATGCTTGGCGGCGCCGGCAGCGCGCTCGAGGGCTGGCTCAAGCTGTTCCCGGACATCGAAAAACTCGGCACGGTGGTGACCTACGACCGGCCCGGCGTCGGCGGCAGTGCGCGCCCGCGCGAAGCGCAGATGGGCACCACGGTCATCCTGCAGTTGCGCGCGCTGCTGCGCGAGATCGAGGCCAAACCGCCTTTCCTGCTGGTCGGCCACTCCTTCGGCGGCTTGCATGCAAACCTGTTCGCGCGCGTCTATCCGGAAGAAACCTGCGGCGTGCTGTTCCTCGAGGCGACCGCGCCCGACGACGTTCTGAACATGCGGCGCTACCGCTCCAGGCTGCAGCGCGCGGTCACGGGCTTGCTGGACCGGGTCTCCCCGCCGGATCCGAATGACGAGGTGAGCAACGAGGCCGAGACGGTGGCCGAGATCGCGGAGGCGCCGGACTTCCCGCCGATTCCCGTCACCGTGCTGTCGGGCGGCAAGCGCCCGCCGCGCCTGATGGTGTCGAGCGCGGCGCAACGTGAGCGCGCGCGCAACCAGGAAGCGCTGGCGCGCCTGTCGCCGCTGGGCGAGCATGTGATCGCGAAGGGCAGTGCGCACTACCCGCAGATGTCGGAGCCGGAGTTGGTGCTGGACGCCCTGGCGAAGCTGATCCGCCGGTCGCAGTGCTGAGAAATATTTCCTTTCGATAGGGCAGGGCTTCGCGAAATCGAAAAGCGCTGCTATAATACGGCCTCTAATCCCTGATAGCTCAGTCGGTAGAGCGACGGACTGTTAATCCGCAGGTCCCTGGTTCGAGTCCAGGTCGGGGAGCCAGAATACGAAGGGCTGCACGCGAGTGCAGCCCTTTTTGTTTTTGTGGTCTCAATGCGGAGCTGCCGGTCGATTCGTCGCCCACCCCAACCGTCGCCCCGGCGCAGGCCGGGGCCCAGGTTCGTCGCATGCGCGCGGTGCTTCGCGAATGCGATCAGTGAGTTCGTAAGAAATTCAGTCCCGGCCTGCCCCGGGATGAGCTTGTTGAGCGTCGCGGAAACTCGGCACAGGCAACTTCGACAGCTTCATCGCACGACCGGCTTCACCCGCGCAGCCGCTTCCAGCGCCCGCTGGCGCGCCGTCTCGACATCCTCGGCCGTCGCCAGCGCCACGCCCATGCGGCGGCGTTCGAAGGACTCCGGCTTGCCGAACAGGCGCAGGTCCACGCCCGGCGCGCGCAAGGCATCGGCCACGCCTTCGAAGGCGATGCCGGCCGCATCGACCTGGCCGTAGACCACGGCGGAAGCCCCTGGCGAGCGCAGCGACACGTCGGTCGGCAGGCCCAGGATGGCCTTGGCGTGCAGTTCGAATTCGCTCTGCACCTGCGTGGCCATCGTCACCATGCCGGTGTCGTGCGGGCGCGGGCTCACTTCCGAGAACCATACCATGTCGCCCTTGACGAACAGTTCGACGCCGAACACCCCGCAGCCGCCGAGCTCGGTCGTCACCTTGTCCGCGATCGCGCGTGCGCGCTCGAGCGCGGCGGGGTTCATCGGCTGCGGCTGCCAGGATTCGACATAGTCGCCCTGCACCTGCTTGTGGCCGATCGGCGCGCAGAAGCTGGTTTCGACCTGTCCGTCGCTGCCGATCGAGCGCACCGTGAGCAGGGTGATCTCGTAGTCGAAGTCGATGAAGCCTTCCGCGATCACGCGGCCGGCATCGACGCGTCCGCCGCTGGCCGCCGCTTCCCAGGCCGCGGCCACGTCCGCGGCGCTGTCGAGCCTGGACTGGCCCTTGCCGGACGAGGACATCACCGGCTTGACCACGCAGGGGAAGCCGACCACGGCGCAGGCCTGTTCCAGTTCTTCCAGGCTGCTGGCGAAGCGGTAGGGCGAGGTCGGCAGGCCGAGTTCCTCGGCGGCCAGGCGCCGGATGCCTTCGCGGTTCATGGTCAGCAGCGCGGCGCGCGCGGTCGGGATGCAGGTGATCCGGCCGGCTCCTTCGAGGGCCAGCAGGGTCTCGGTGGCGATCGCTTCGATTTCGGGCACCACCAGGTCGGGCTTTTCCAGCGCGATCAGGGCGGACAGGGCGGCGCCATCAGTCATGTCGATCACGTGGGCGCGGTGGGCGACCTGGTGGCCCGGGGCGTTCGGGTAGCGGTCGACGGCGATGGTCTCCACGCCCAGGCGCTGCAGGGCGATGATGGTTTCCTTGCCGAGTTCACCGGCGCCGAGCAGCATGACCTTGGTGGCGGAAGGGGAGAGCGGGGTACCGAAGAGGCGTGGAGCAGTCATGGGAAATCGCGGTTGTGAACAGTGCGACGACTATAGCAAAGCAGTCCGGCGGCTGCTGGCGGCCAAACTGTTTATGCGCAGCACTAGGCAAACCGGAAACGGGCCGCTATAATGCGGCCTCCTTTCCCTGATAGCTCAGTCGGTAGAGCGACGGACTGTTAATCCGCAGGTCCCTGGTTCGAGTCCAGGTCGGGGAGCCAGAACACGAAGGGCCGCATGCGAATGCGGCCCTTTTCGTTTGTGGCACTCACCGGAATTTCTTCTTGTTCGCCGTGTAGGTGCGGGTATAGAAATCCGGCGGCTTCTTCGCCACCCAATCGATGAAGGCCCGGATGTCCTCGTGTCCGCGCAGCGCTTCCCAGGTGTGGTAGGTCTGCAGCAGCTCGCGTTCCGTGAATGCCGAGTGGATCTTGCGGTGGCAGATTTTATGGATCGGGAACTGCTCCTTGCCCTTGAAGGTCTTGGGGATCAGGTGGTGGCGGTCGATGTTGACCGCGCCCAGCACACGGCCGCACAGGGGGCAGTGCGCATCGGCGACGGGCGCGGGGGCGATCGGTTCTGGCCGGCGTTTGGGCATGGCCCCCAGATGGCGGCACCAGGCCGCTCTTGCAAGATGCCTCAAGTGGTCAATCGTGCGCCGTGTTTCCAAAATGTAGTAGAATCAATGCTTATCTTTTTGCAAGATCGTGTCGTATCAGTGAGCCCGCCGCAATGATTGACGATCGTCTCGAATGCTCCGTTCTCCTCATCGACGATGAGCCTTTTGCGCAAGACATCATTGCGCACGGACTGCAGGGCTGCACCGGCCATACCCTGTGCTACGAGTCGAGCCCGGCACGGGCGGCCGAGGTGGCGCGCGAAGTGCGCGCCACGGTCGTGCTGGTCGACCTGCGCATGCCGGACCTGGACGGCTTCGACGTCACCGCCAGCCTGCGCGCCCATCCCGATACCGAAGACATCCCCGTCATCGTCCTGTCGTCCGAAGACGATCCGGAGATCAAGGCGCGCGCCTTCGCCGTGGGCGCCAACGATTACCTGGTCAAGTGGCCCGACCCGCGCGAGCTGGTGGCGCGCGTGCGCTACCACAGCGGCGCCTGCATCGCGCGGCGCCAGCGCGATAGCGCTTTCGCCTCGCTGCGGGTGAGCCAGGAACAGCTGGCGGCCAGCCAGTCGGCGCTGCACCAGGCCCAGAAGATGGAAGCGATCGGCCAGCTCACCGGCGGCGTCGCCCACGACTTCAACAACGTCCTGCAGATCATCGGCGGCAACCTGCAGCTGCTCAAGCTGGTGGGCAACCTGAACGACAACGCGCGCAGCCGCGTCGACATGGCCCTGGGCGGGGTCGAGCGCGGCGCCAAGCTGGCCTCGCACCTGCTGGCCTTCGCGCGGCGCCAGCCGCTGCAGTCGGTGGTGGTCGATCCCGGCCACCTGCTGCGCGAGATGGACGACATGATGCGCCGGGTGCTCGGCCCCAGCGCGCGCGTCGTCACGGAGATCGCTCCTGGCCTGGGCAGCACCATGGTCGACCCGAACCAGCTCAACAACGTGCTGCTGAACCTGGCCATCAATGCGCGCGACGCCATGGGCGGCAGCGGCACCCTGACCATCCGCGCCTGCAACGTGGGTCCGGAAGACGAGCGTCCTCCCGAGGTCCCGCAGGGGAATTTCGTCATGATCGAGGTGGCCGACACCGGCAAGGGCATGCCGCAGGAAGTCTTGCTGCGCGCCTTCGAGCCTTTCTTCACCACCAAGCCGACCGGGCAGGGCACGGGCCTGGGCCTGTCGATGGCCTATGGCTTCGTGAAGCAATCGGGCGGCGAGCTCGTGATGCGCAGCGAAGTGGGGCAGGGCACCAGCGTGCGCATCTACCTGCCGCGCAGCGACGCCGCGCCCACGGCCATCGAGCCGGTCCACAGCGCGCCGCTGGCGGGCGGCCTGGAAACCATCCTGGTGGTCGAGGACGAAGTCGATGTGCGCAGCTCGACCTGCGGCATCCTGTCGGCGCTGGGCTACGAGGTGCTGGAGGCGGAGGACGCGCAAAGCGCGCTGGAGATCATCGACAGCGGCCGCCACATCGACCTGGTGTTCACCGACGTGATCATGCCGGGGCCGGTCAGCAGCCTGCAGCTGGGCGAGCTGGTGCGCCGCCGCCTGCCGCATGTGCAGGTGCTGTTTACCTCAGGGTATGCGGAAGGCGTGCTCGCGCACGAGGGCAAGCTGGACGCGTCGGTGCACCTGCTGCAGAAGCCCTATCATCCGGATGCGCTCAGCGCGCGCATCCGCCACCTGCTGCGCCGCGCCAAGCGGGAGCAGAAGCCGGGCTCGTCGGCCCAGCCGGACCGTCGGTCTCACTTGGGCTTGACGTAGCGGCGCGAGCCGGGAGGCGGTTCGTTCAGGACCGCCCAGAAGATGCCGAGGTCGCCGATGGCGCGCACGAACTCGGCGAAATCCACCGGCTTGACCACGTAGGCGTTCACGCCCAGCTCGTAGCTGCGCACCACGTCCTGTTCTTCCTTCGACGAGGTCAGCATCACCACCGGGATGCTCTTCAGGGCCTCGGTTTCGCGGATTTCCTTGAGCACTTCGAGCCCGTCCACCTTGGGCAGCTTCAGGTCGAGCAGGATGACGGCCGGGTTGCCGATGGTACGCTCCTTGAATTCGCCGCGGCGATGGAGGTAATCGAGCGCTTCCGCGCCGTCGCGCACGATGACCACCTCGTTGGCCAGTTGGCTCTTCGACAAGGCGATGAGGGTCAGTTCGAGGTCGTGCGGATTGTCTTCGACGAGGAGGATAGGCTTGAGCATCGTGTGCCTCAGTTGGATGGGTGTTTCGGGATACTGAAGGAGAAGGTCGCGCCTTCTCCCTGCACGGACGTGGCCCAGGCGCGGCCGTTGTGGCGCTCGACGATGCGGCGCACGTTCGCCAGGCCGATGCCGGTGCCCTGGAAGTCTTCCATGCGGTGCAGGCGCTGGAATACGCCGAACAGCTTGTGGACGTACTCCATGTTGAAGCCGGCGCCATTGTCGACGATGTGGAAGACCGTGAAGTCGCCGTCTTCCTCGGAGCTGATGGTGATGACTCCGGGGTCGCGCTGGCTGGTGAACTTCACCGCGTTCGACAGCAGGTTGAACACCGCCAGGTGCAGGAAGGTCGGGTCGGCCCAGATCTTCGGCAGCGGCTCGATGTGCCAGTCGACGTTACGGCCGTGCATCTCCATGCCGAGCTTGTCGATGCAGGCCGACACCAGGTCGTTCATGTCCACCGTGGTCGGGCGCAGGGCGGCGCGGCCCATCTGCGAGAACGACAGCAGGTCGTCCACCAGCTTGCCGGCCAGGCGGGCCGACTCCTTGATGTTCTTCAGGAAGCGCTGGCGCCGCTCCGGGTCTTCCGAGCCGGCCGATTCGATCAGGAGGTCGGAGAATCCCACGATGTGGCGCAAGGGCGCGCGCAAATCGTGCGAGACCGAATACGAGAAGGCTTCCAGTTCCTTGTTGGCGCGCCCGAGTTCCTCGGCCAGTTCGGCCATCTGCTCGGCGCGCTCGAGCGCGATGCCGAGCAGGGCGCTGCGGAATTCGATCGTCAGCTCGATCTCGGCCGCGTGCCAGGGCAGGCTGCGGCCGTGGATGGTCTCGCGCCAGGCTTCGAAGCTCAGGCGCGGGGTCAGCTGGGTCGGGTCGTCGGGCGACGCCTGCTTGCCGCGCGGGTTGCCGGCCCACTCGATGGTCTGCACCACCTCGGGGCGGAACCACAGCAGGTAGTGCTGGTGGATGCGCGAGATCGGCAGGGCCAGCAGGCCGCTGGCATTGCGCATCATGTCGGCGGCCGGCGGGTAGACCTCTTTCAGGTGATCGGTGTGGAACACCTCGGTGTGCCCGTGCAGCGACAGCCAGTCGGCCAGCGCCCGGATTTCCGGCTCGCCTGGCGTGTCGCCGTAGGTCAGCACGCGGTCGTCCACCACGATGGCGACCCCGCCGGCGCGCCCGAAGCGCAGCAGCTCGGGGAACACGCCGCTCATGTTTTCCAGGAAGTCGGCGCCCTTGGTCAGGTGGCCCAGCATCTCGACCATGATGCGGCGCACGTCGAGGCGGAACTGCAGTTCGGCCGCGTCCTCGCGCGACTCGATGACCAGCGCCAGGATCTGGCCCAGCTGCTCGCAGGCGGTGCGCTTTTCCACCGAGACCGGGCGCGGTGCGGCGTTGTGGCAGGAGATCAGGCCCCACAGCTTGCCCTTGACGATGAGCGACACCGACATCGAGGCCAGCGTGCCCATGTTGCGCATGTATTGCAGGTGCACCGGCGAGACGCTGCGCAGCGAGGCGAAGGACAGGTCGTTGCGCGCCCCGGTCAGCGGGTTCAGTTCGGGCACGAGCGGCGCCGGCGTGTAGTTGGCGTCCTGGATCACGCGGATCGGCGACAGCGTGTACAGGGCGCGCGCCTGGGCCGGCACGTCGCTGGCCGGGAAGTGCTGTCCCAGGTAGGATTCGTAGCCGTCTTCCTTCGATTCGGCCAGCACCCGGCCGTGGCCGTCGGTGTCGAACTGGTACACCAGCACCCGGCCGTAGCCGGTCACTTCGCGCACCCGGCGCGCGGCCAGTTCCGACATCGCGGGGATCGAGGCCGGCTGGTTGACCTTGACGAGGAAGTCGCCGATCAAGGGGTACAGGTGGCGGAAATCGGCCGCGCGGCGGCGGTCGACCCCTTCGAACTCGAGGATCAGCAGGCTGTCCCAGGCGTGGACGAGGACGTCGAAATGGGCGCCGTTGCCAGCCGTGACCGTGCCGATATAGGCCGGGCGCGAGGTCGCCGGGTTGGCGTCGATCTCGGCGGCGATGCGCGCCGCGGCGGTCTCGCCCACCACCTCGGCAAGCGCCGCGCCGACGACATCCTGCGCCGCCATGCCGATCCAGCCTTCGAGGTTGCTGCTCGCCTGCTGCACCACCAGTCCCGCCGGCGACAGCGTCAGCATGAAGCCGTGCGGCTGGATGCTGCCGGGCGTACGGATCGGTTCGTCCGCACAGCGGCTGAGGTCTAGGGTGTCGGTGGATGCCAGGGTCATGTCAAACGGGAGGCCTGCTGAAGATACAACTTGGCATTGTAACGTCAATTCCGGCAGCTCAAGCGACGCTGGCGTAATTTCCAACGACTAACATGTCTAGACAAGTCAATAGCGTGTCAAACGCGCGGCCGGTATTGCTGAGTATCGGTATGATAGGATATTTGCCGCACCAGAGATTGCAAGCGCCCCGGTCATGACACCGCACCACCCACCCAAGCCGCCCCTGACCGACGAACAACGGTTCCAGTACCTCATCGCCGGCATCAGCGACTATGCCATCTACATGCTCGACCCGTCCGGCCATATCGCCAGCTGGAATGCCGGCGCGCAGCGCTTCAAGGGCTACCGGACGCACGAGATCCTGCGCGAGCACTTCTCGCGCTTCTATACGCCCGAAGACCGCGAGAACGGCCTGCCGGCGCGGGCGCTGGCGCACGCCCTGGAGCACGGCAAATACGAGGCCGAAGGCTGGCGCGTGCGCAAGGACGGCACCCGTTTCTGGGCGCACGTCGTCATCGACCCGATCTACGACGAAGATCACCACCTGCTGGGCTACGCCAAGATCACCCGCGACGTCACCAGCCGCAAGCAGGCCGAGGACGCGCTGCGCGAGAGCGAGCAGCGCTTTCGCCTGCTGGTGCAGGGCGTCACCGACTACGCGATCTACATGCTCTCGCCCGAAGGCCTGGTGACCAACTGGAACGTCGGCGCCGAGCGCATCAAGGGCTACAGCCTGGAGGAGATCCTCGGCAGCCACTTCTCGCGCTTCTATACCGACGAGGACCGCGCAAGCGGCATGCCGCAGCGCGCGCTCGCCACCGCCGCGCGCGAAGGCCGCTACGAGGCCGAAGGCTGGCGCCGGCGCAAGGACGGCACGCGCTTCTGGGCCCACGTCATCATCGACGCCGTCCACGGCGACGACGGCAAGATCCTGGGCTTCGCCAAGATCACGCGCGACCTCACCGAGAAGAAGCGCGCCGAGGAAGCGCTGGAGCAGGCCCAGCTCGCCCTGTTCCAGTCGCAGAAGATGGAATCGATCGGCCAGCTCACCGGCGGCGTGGCGCACGACTTCAACAACCTGCTGTCGGTGCTGGCCAGCGGCCTCGAGGTGCTGAGCATGAACCGCCAGGGCAGCGCCGACGCCAAGACCATCGACAGCATGCGCCGCGCGATCGACCGCGGCGCCACGCTCACCCAGCAGCTGCTCGCTTTTGCCCGCCAGCAGGCGCTGCAGCCGGAAACGCGCAGCATCAACCGCCTCATCTCCGGCTTCGAGTCGGTGCTGCGCCGCGCCGGGCATTCCGGCATCGAGTTCGAATTCAGCCTTGACCCGCAGGCCGGCAGCGCGGTGGTGGACGCGGCGCGCTTCGAATCGGCCCTGCTCAACCTGGTCGTGAATGCGCGCGACGCCATGCCCGACGGCGGCCGCCTGACGCTGGACACCGCCCAGGTCACGCTGCAGGAGGGCGAGGTGCCGGGACTGGCGCCGGGGCCGTACGTCTGCACCTCGGTGACCGACACCGGCACCGGCATGTCGCCCGACACGGTGCAGCGCGCCTTCGAACCCTTCTTCACGACCAAGGAAACCGGCAAGGGCACGGGCCTGGGCCTGTCGCAGGTGTACGGCTTCATCAAGCAGTCGGGCGGCGAGGTGGTCATCCAGAGCACGCTGGGGGAGGGCAGCACGATCGCGATCTACCTGCCGGCCGTAAGCGCGCAGGAAGGCGAACTGTCGCGCGGCGACTCGGAGACGGTCTTGATCGTCGAGGACGAGCCGGACCTGCTGGACGTGGCCTCGGCGCTGTTCATGAGCATGGGCTACGAGGTCACCACCGCGGCCAGCGGCCAGGAAGCCATGAACGTGCTGGCCAGCCGCGACGTGGACATCCTGTTCACCGACATCGTCATGCCGAACGGCGTCAACGGCATCGAGCTGGCCGAGTACACGCGCGAGAACTACCCGGGCATCAAGGTGATGCTGGCCTCGGGCTATCCGCAGCCGGCGCTCAAGCTGGACCAGTACCGGCTGGGGGACTTCACCTTCGTGAGCAAGCCGTACCGGCTGTCGGACCTGGCGCGGGGGTTGCGCAGCGTGCATTGAGCGCCGCCATGTGATGCCGGCGGCTACAGCGCAAAGATGATATCGCTGATCCGCTCATACACCGGATTCGCCGACGGCCCCGGATTCGGCCAGTTCAGGATGTCGAAGTGGTCGTATCCCTTGTAGTTCCCGAGGAAGTTCCAGGTCCCCTTGGCCGACTTGCCATCGTAGTCGCGCACCGGATGGCCGTGCGGCGCGCGCATGCTGGCCGTGTTCACCACCCCGTCGTTGGGAAACCACTCGCTGTCGATGCGCACCCGCCCCGCGCCCGCCTGGGTATAGCCTCCCAAGCCGTTCTGCAGCACCGAGGGCACGATCCATTCCCCCGCCATGCCCTTGAAGGCCGGGATCATGTCGCGCCGCGGGTACTGGTAGAGGGTGGTCTGGATCGGCGCGATCGCGCGGTCGGTCTGGTTGCAGCACCAGCTGCCGGCTTCCGTCGCCTGCGTCCCGATCGAGTAGTAGTAGATGTGCGGCGAGGTGCGCGCCCACAGGTTGAATTCGCGCGCGCCGTCCGGCGACAGCTCCCAGTTGGCCCAGCGGTGCTTGAGCAACTCGCCCAGGGGCGATTGCAGCGGCGGCACCAGGTTCAGCACGGCGTCGGCGAAGGTGGTGCCGTTGTGCGGCGTCGAGATGGTGGTCACGCTGCGCACCCAACCGAGCTTGCCGCCCTTGAACAGTTCGTGGCCGCCTTCGTCCTCGGGCGAACCGTGTTCGAGCAGTTCGATCAGGGCGCGGATGGTGGTACCGCCCTGGCTGTGGCCGATGAAGTGGACCGGATGGCGGGCATCCCAGGCCGGATAGAGCGCGAGCGGGTAGCCCTCGGGGTTGTTCTTCGGGTCGGCGGCCCAGCACTTGCCGGCGGGTTTTTGCTGCTGGCCCGGCAGGCCGACCTTGCGCACGTGCGCGGCGCCGTAGTCGACGCAGCCGCCCTTGATCTGGGCATACAGGTCGGCCGCACGGTCCCAGTTGGAGCTGATCGGGCCGACCACCGCCGCGAAGACGGTGCGCGGGCCGCGGTAGACCTGCATGTGCGAGGCGATGTCGCCATAGCCGCCCCAGTAGTTGAAACCGCTGTGTTCGAAGGTATCGGGGCCGAAGCCGAGAAAGCCGTGGACCAGGATCACCGGATCGTTGTTCTCGGCGGCGGCGGGCACGCAGGTGCACAGCGCGGCCAGCGCGAGCAGGGCGTGATTGAAGCGCAACATGCCATTCTCCGAAATGAGTTCAAGGCCATTGTCGGAGTTGCGGGCCGGACGCGGTTTGCGCTGGGTCGGACTCTTGGCGGCTGTCAGGCTTTACGCACAGACAGTAGGGTGGGCAAGTTCCTTGCCCACGCGGTGATAGCTAGCGGCTCCGCTCGCGTGCCGGATGATCTTGCTGCCGACGATCACCGCGTGGGCGGCGCATGCGCCATCGTGATGCTTGGTGCCGGGTAGAGCCGCCCACCCTACGAACACCTAGTTCGTGGCCTTGTTGGAGCCGATCGACGTCGTCGGCGCCGACGCAGTCGGATCCACCGCCGGCTTCGGCGCATCGATCACCGAGGCCGTCACCGACGTCTTCTCTGCCTGGTCGAGGTCGCCCGTCCAGACCACGTAGTCGTCCACCGAGTACAGGCGGCACGGCTCCCGGCTCTTGGCGGTGCAGGTGGCCAGGGCGCGGCCGTCCGGGTCTTCGCCTTCCTCGGCCCAGGTCCAGGCGCCGCTGGGCGACACCGCAAAGGCGCGCGGGGTCATCTTGGTCAGGTATTCCTGGTAGGCGCGGCGGCCGTTCTCGGACAGGAAGGGCACGGCCTCGACGTCGTCCACCTGGGCATAGTCGGTGCGCGCCGGGCTCGGCGGTGGCGGCACCTCGTGGATCACTTCCGTCGGCATGCCGATCTGGGCCAGGAAGCGCATGGTGTCGTCCAGCCAGACCTTCTCGCCGTCGCGGCTGGCCAGCATGCCATGCGAATCGCGCTTGAAGGCGGGGGCCGTGACCAGGCGGCCGCGGCCGCCGGCCTGTTCGAAAGCGGCGTGCATGCGCTGGGCCAGTTCGGGGCCGAACAGCGAGTCGTTCTGGCCATACATCCACAGGGTCGGCAGCCTGGACTTGGCGCCGTATTCCGAGAAGGCGGTCACCAGCGCCGAGCGCCAGGCGCAGCGGTCGCTGTCGTCGCGCAGGCCGCCGGCGAAGTTGATCAGGCCGCGCACGCCCGGCAGCTCCTTGGTGCCGAGGGCGATGGTCGCCAGGCCGCCATAGGACTGGCCGGCGATGACGATGCGCTTGGCGTCGATCCACTTCTGCTTGCGCGCATAGGCGAGGGTGGCGGCGATGTCTTCCGCCTGGGCGTAGCCGTTGGCGGTCATGTCGCAGCCGAAGTCGCGGTAGCGCCCGGTCGAGTTGGCGAAGCCCTGGCGCATCGGCACCATCACGGCGTAGCCGCGCTTCACGAAGGCGGAAGCCATGTGGTAGAAGCGGTCGCGCGGCTGCAGGTTCGGGCGGCCCGGATCCTTGCCGTGGTTGATGATGATGAGCGGGAAGGGTCCCGGGCCGTTGGGCTGGAACACGGTGGTTTCGAGCATGGCGCGGCCCTGCGGGCCGGCGGGCACCTGCTCGATGTGTTCGTTCATGCGATGATCAAGTTGCAACTCCTGCTGGACGGCGATCCCCGGGGTGAATGCGGCGGCGGCCAGGGCGGCGGCGAGGAGCTTGCGAAGCGTGAAGCGTGGGACCATGGTGACTCTGTCTCGACTACGTACCGTGAAGCGAAATACGGAACAAATTTCCGCATGGCATAAGTTGATTCTAGGTACGTAGAAAACACAGGGCAATACTCAATCTGGCAATTCCGAAGGTAAATTTTTGCGGCGTGACAAAGTAATCACGCCGCCGCCCTTTCCTGCCCGTCCGACGTGGTTTTTCCCGAGCGGTTATCATGCGAACCTGGCAAGGAGGTAGGGGAATGATCGGATGAGCAAGTACGCGCGGCGCGAATGGGCGCCCGACGAGAAACCGATGCTCCCGGGCTCTCCTTCCACGCCAGCCCAGCCGACTCCCCTGCGCTTCGCCGACCTGCGTGGAGCACAACCGCACCAGTCCGCTCCTGATCGTGCGCTGGTTCACCAGCGCCGACATCGTGCGCCTGGGCGCCGGCTGGGCGGCGGCTGGAGCCTGGGGCAATGAGCGTCCCCATGAGCGACACATTCATGAAACGCGCGCGCTGCGCCACCTGCCTGCGCGCGCAGTCGGCCTGCATCTGCCGCTGGATCGCCCGGGTCGAAGCGCGCGCTGCCTTGCTGGTGCTGCAGCATCCGCTCGAAGTGTCCAATGCCAAGAACAGCGCGCGCCTGCTGCACCTCAGCGTGGCCGGAAGCAAGCTAGCGGTGGGCGAGCGCTTCGACGGCGCCGAACTGGATGCGCTGCTGCATGCGGATGGACGGGTGCCGGTGCTGTTGTATCCGGACACGCCGGGCGACGCCGGCCTGACGGCGCCGCCGCCGTTCCAGGAGACGGACGCGGGGCGCCTGCGCCTGGTGCTGCTCGACGCCACCTGGCGCAAAAGCCGCAAGATGCTGTACCTCAACCCGGCCCTGCAAGCCTTGCCGCGCCTGGCGCTGCGTGAGGTCGCGCCGTCGAATTACCGGATCCGCAAGGCGCATGCGCCGCACCAGCTGTCCTCGCTGGAAGCGGGGGCGCTGGCGCTGGCCCAGCTGGAAGGGGACGATGCCGCGTTCCGGCCCCTGCTGGAGGCCTTCGACGGCTTCGTACAACAACAGGCTGCCTACCTGCCGGTGTAGGGGTGATCTGGTCCAGTGGACCGGATCACGCTCTGCCGACCGCGCGTCCAACTTTCGGATGCCATATGGCTGCGCTAACCGGAGCTGGACGCGCGGACGGCGTAGCCGTCCACCCTACTTGAATTCCGCCTTCGGGAGGCGTACCATACTGTATAAACATACAGTATGGAGCCGACGTGCCCGACCGCCCCCAAGCCAGCCAGCGCCACCCCGTGGACGAGCAGCCCATGCTCGGCCCGCGTTCGCCTACGGCCCGCAAAGGGCGGGGCGCGGTATCGAACCTGCAGGGGCGCTACGAAGTCAACGGCCGCGAAGACTTCGACGACGGCTGGGACCGTGACGAGGACGAAGCGGCCGGCATCAAGACCATCGTCACCGACGAGCACGCCAAAACCATCCTCACGCGCAATGCCTCGCCCGACGTGCCCTTCAATGTCTCGCTCAATCCCTACCGGGGCTGCGAGCACGTTAACGTTGAATAGATGTTGTGTGTCTAGTCTGGTGTTCTGTTGTGATCTGTGAGAGGATAGCTCTCTTGACACACAGCAACCTCACGACATATGGCACGTAGCCCTTTCACAAAGAAGTCTTCTTCAAAGCAGTCCCCTCGTCAGGGACAGCCACGTCCGAAGTTGTCAAATGATACTGAAAGTCTTCAAGCAAGGGCGGCTCGGCGACGTCGTTTCGATATTAGCCACATTACGTTTGAAGTAAATAATCGAGCGAGCAACGGCAAGTTCCAGCGCTCGTTGAGTTATTTGGCAGAAAAATTTGAACATCACCAGACTTTGCTGAAACAGCTTTTGTTCGGAGCTGAAATATATTATGCAAAGCGTCATGTTACGTATCAGACCCAACAAAATGCTTATTACGGAATTGAAGATTTCGTTAAGTTTCTCAACTCGGAAAAAGGTCCAGAGCAAAAAAAAATTTCCACCGTTGCGGACATCGATTTTCAAACGACTCGAAATTTTTCCGCGTATTTGCTGGAGCGCTTTTCAGGAAGAACTTCAAATCGAAAGATTTACTCCAGCCTTAAGCATGCTGTCTCGGCATTGCAAGAAAAATATAAGGACGAACCATCAATCGGGAAAAAGATTGAATGGTCTCTCACACCTAGAACTAGTGACACTCCGTCAGAAAGTTACTCGGATCAGATTTTTAACCGATTGTTGGAAGCCTCGTTCACGGATATAAAGTACGTGATGAAACTTATGACGGACTATCAGAAATTGATTTCCGATTCTAGTTTCGATCTCCCTTCCAAGCTAAAAATTACGAAAGATGGTATTGTTAATCGCAACACGCGAGAACAATCAAATTCCATAATTTTACTTGCTGGTAAGAAAACGTTTCCAGGTTGGCCTCTTTACACGTCCTTTGATGAGGCTAGTCAAATCACATCCAATGAATGGATGAAGTCGTTACCTGTTAAAGACGTCAAGCGCCAAGTTTCGCGTGCGATAGCGAGTATGCGAGTTCAGTGCGTGAATTCGGACATCTCCAAAAAAAATCAAGTGGCGACAGATTTCGAGGTTGGAAAAATCGCATATATTGCGCATGATTTTTTCACTACGCAGACCCTATATCCTTTTATCTTATTTGTTCAACTGAATACTGGTTGGAACCAGGAAACTGTTCTCTCGCTGACTGACGACTTTGAGACGCATGTGGCAGAAGACTTAGTGGATCCTGATCAGTATGTACTGATCTATGGTACGAAGAACAGAACCGAAACCGCTCAAGCGCATCGCAGCAATAAGGTTCATCCTTATTCTGTATATAACGTTCTTCGTTTCGTTAGTGAACGTGTTCGTGCACATAAGGAATCTCCGCATTTCAGGACAGGATTTCTTTGGCAAGTCGTTATACAAAAGAATTTGTGGAATAAGTACGGAAGCCTCATCACAGAGATCGATGCAAAAAATTGTGGCGCGGCATCGCGCGTATTTTTAAGCCGTCATTCTATTACTTTGGATGGGGACGCAAAGAGTCCTGCAATCGAATCACGTCGTTTGAGAACGACGTGGGAAACGAAAAGAAAAGAGCAAGGTCTGAGTATAGGTGAGATTTCTCCAATGATGGGACATGCGAATTTAGAGACCACAGTAACTTATTATGATAGTGATAGTGGATGTACATCATTGCGAAATAAGAGCTTACGCAAATTACAAAACCAATGGACTGAAGACTTTACCAATTATGGTGTGAGATTGGCAACTTCGATTGCTCTTAGCGATCTACGCAACGCAACAAATCTTGCGAACGCAAGTCGGGTGAAATCGCGCCTCGTCAACGAACTAAAGCTTGTTGATGAGCAGCAGATTATTCATCTACTCTCTCCACAGGGACAAACTTTCATTGTCGCTTGTCTAGACTCAAAGAAACCATCTTGGGAGGGACACGAGAGATTCGTTTCTGAGTCTAAAAGATGCAGTTTTTTTAATCGATGCTGCATGTGCAGACAAGCGGTTATTTTCCGTGAGGCTTTACCGTTTATCGCTCGACGAGTCGATGACTTAATTCGGCTGAAATCAAGACTCAATGTAATTGAGTGGACCAGTAACTATGGTGACGAATTAGCCGCTTGGGAACAGATCTTAAATCAGTGGAATCCACAAGAGCAGGTGTTAGACGCCAAGGTGCTTGCGAAAAATGATGTTTATGCTCTGCCATTGACCATGCGAGGTAGTAATGAATAGAAAAATCGTACCGCTGCAAGATGATCTACAGAAAGCCATTGATGTTGTGGCGTCTCGCGCTCTTGAGGTCGACAGCGATGAGGACCAGTTAATTCTTGCTGACTTAGGGCCTAACCAAGACATTATTGCCGAAGAAGATGCAGAAGAGATCCCGGCAGTTCTTGCATTGCGCAAAATACCAGTTGAACAGTGGAAAAACATTAAGGTTAGTTCAGAGAGTATTTTCGGCGACAAGCTCTGGAGTTTCCTTTCATATCCACACGTGGATAAAAGATCTGTTCGTTTAAACTTTGATTTCGACAACCAAAATGGTATCAACCTAACCAGACCGGAATATAATCACTGGGAAAATATTGTCAAAGCTCTAATCTTTTATAACATCCCTCATTTTGCTGTTTCAAATTATGCGCGATCGTACGGGTCTTTAGGCTCGAAGCGAACAAAATTCGGTCGGCTTATCGCTCTTTTCCAAAAAGAGCAGTTGTATATGGGAAATCTAGGCAGTCCGACGTTCAGGACTATCAATGATTTAAATAGGGAAACGATCGCCGGGTATATAGCAGGGTTGCCAACAGCAGGAATCAAATGGGAATTAGCCTCTGCCATTCAACTTTGGCAGAAAGTATCGACTGGTTGCCTCCTGCCAGATGAGTACTCGATTACTTCACCACTTGTTACAAAAGAGCAGATCGCTAAACTCAGAGCTGAGTACGAAGATGAAAGTGCACCGTTCCTGCCTATTGCCCTTGACGATTATTCAAACATTGTTAATCACTGTGTAGGGTTAGTAAATGTATATAGTAAAGACATAACTTGGCTGTATGAAACGTACTATCGCTCAATCATCGGCGGTTGGAAGCATTCAGACCGAGGGACTACAAACCCGGTATGTTACTCCCCTGGAAGCGAGGCTGGGGTTAAAGCTTTTATTGACTATCAACCTGTGCTGGTTGATGGAAAACCTTGGTGGTCCTTAAAGATCCAGGAACGAGCAAACCCAAAAGGCGCAAACAAATCTTCCACGAGTTATGTATCGCTACCAGCAATACTTAGTTTGATCGTTTCGTTGCTCGATGCGTGTTGCGTAACGATACTCGCTACCACCGGTATGCGTCGCTCAGAAGTCATGGGACTTCTTAGTGGTTGCGTTGAAGAAGATGAAAGCGGCTTTTGGTTACGTTACACTGTTTTCAAAACATCAATCGCCTCGCAAGGCGACGCCAAAAGAATCCCAATTCCTGCATTAACTGCAAAAGCCATTGCTATTGTTGAGTTGATTTGTGGTGAGTCGCGAAATTACGGTAAGCATAATAAGCTTTTTTCATCCGTCACCCGACAGTTCTTCGGGGGAGAGACTCATGCGGCTTATCCTGAGCGAGCAGTTAAACGAGTGTGTGAAGCGGTCGGTGCTGATGAAAGGATACACCCGCATAGGTTCAGAAAAACACTAGCGATGTATCTTATATATCAGGATTCTAAGAACATCGAGATTATTCGACACTTGTTTTCGCACGCAAGTTTGAAAATGACTTTGCGTTACATTATATCGTTGCCAGGAGTCAACGATGAGATGAAGAAGATCATTGTGGAGCAAAATCTTGAAATTTTGGTTGAAATCTTAGAGGGTGCTGCAACTGGGCGTCTTGGTGGCGAAGCCGGTAATCGTCTGCGCAAATCTGTAGAAGGTTCGCCTCGTTTAATCGCAAAGCTCCAAGACAAAGGGCGAGAAGCGCTAGTCCAGTATGTAGAGTCGATGCTCGACGAGGGCGTTAAAATGCTGCATAGGACGAATTTAGCGATTTGCATGAAAACGCCAGGCTATTATGAAACTGCACCGTGTGATGGAAAGAACGACGACCCCACTACAAAGTTGCATCCAAATTTATTTGCATGTGACCCGTTCAACTGTCGTTTTGCCGCATTTGTCGAAGCAAATGTTCCGTCATTGAAGAATGAGATTTTATTTCACCAAAAATATCTTGCTCATCCTCTAAGCAGTAGTGCACAAAAGACTTTTTCGCAAAGACGCATTCAAGATGCAAAAAAGCGCCTATCTGAAGTAGGGGTGTCTGATGGCTCGACGGAGATGGAGGCGGCATAAATGGCAAACGAAGAAAACCTCGAGAAGGTTTATAAGGCAATTGCAAGTCTAAAAGCAAAAGGGATGCAAAGATTAAATGTTGAACTAGTTCGAAAAATAGCTGGTGTCGCTAGGTCAACTATTTACCTTAAAGATGAAGATTGGAAAGAAGTCAGAGATGTTATTGCTGGAAAAGATTCCGAAAGGCTGGCAGCCACTGCGCTTGACGTTAATATCAAAAGTGCATCTGCTTTAGCAATTGAAGAATTAGAAAAACGGCTCACTGAAGCAGAAAGTGAATTAACAAGGATAACGTCAGTTGCTGATAAAGTGTATCCTGAGTTGATTGATGAAATCCAGCGCTGGTTTGTCGCTGCTTCTGAAACACCAAATAATAAAAAGAAGAAAGTTCATGATGCGGCGGAACTTTTGAAATTGAAAGCCGAGTGCGAGAGGCTGCGGAAAGAAAACGCATCTATGTTAGCGCAACTTGAAAGTCCGACTAATATGCGGATGCTTTCACACAAAAAAACCATTATACTGAAAGACGGCTTGACTGCAGGCGAGTTCTTCGGATCTTTCATGAATCAACTCCAGTCGATAACTTCGCATTATCTGTTGCCAGGTCGTCCTGCAGCAAGTTATATTTTGTGTAGCTTAAATTCGAACTTCAGAGATGAGTGGATCCATAACCATGAGCCGAAGTCAACTGGACTAAATTTGTACATAAACTCAGTCGCGGGTACTAGCGATACAAGACTTTTTTTCTTACAACAGATTCGAGCGATGCTTTCGGGAGAAATCCACTGTGTGTTGATGAGAGATCAACTCATGAAGGACGTCGGCAAAAATTCCCGGCATACTGATGAGTCTGCGAAATCAAGATTCAATACAGAATTTTTCGAGCACCCTAGTTTTGATGAGCCATTTGACTCTTTCATAATTATTTAAATGAGTAATGCATCGCTTCTTAGTGATTTCATCGAGGCACGAGATGTTGCCGGTGACTGGGATTTATATGTTTCAAAAGATCGTCTTCGAGTATCACGTGCATTGCTTGTAAGAGAAGCGTCTGTCTCGCGTTCAAGTTTATATAAAGATTCCCAGGTCGTGTCCATTCTTTGGCATCTAGAGGAAAGATTGCGAAAGAAGGGAATACTAGTTTGTTCAGACAATGACTTGACGTTAGACGACGTTCAGCAACTGTCAACTTTGGATAGTCTCAATAAACGTTTGACTAATCTTAAAGAAGGAATTACTCAACTGGATTGCACAATTGAGTTGGTTGCGCAGCACCTTAAACTATATCAAATGAAATAATGGTCAATGTCTTCTTCGCTAAAGGTTCGCGACGCAATTCGCAAGATGATCCATTAGACATCTCTACTCCAATTTTTCTTGACAATTCGCATCGGGTAATTGAAGCGCCGTCTTTGTGGGCAATTAAACTCGCGTCAAAATACTCAAGAAGTAAGGCAACGCTGCATACATATTCTCAGTTGATGCAAAGGTATTTGCGTTGGCTTGAGGACTCTGGGTATGGAGCCCATCAATGGATGGCTGTTGATCAAGAGATCTTCGAAGAATATATCGAGTTTCTTTGCCAGAGTAAAATAATTGCAGAAACCGCAACCTATTATTGCGCAAGAATTGCCTCATTCTATAAGTGGGCAACTAGCAATGGCTACGAAAATTATTTTAGTTGGGATGTTGAAGAGTGTGATGCTCTTGTTAAAATTAACCTCAAAGACCAACTCTTGTTAGGACATGTCAAATCACATGTGGAAGTAGAAAAACTTCCATTTACTACTCCGATTGGACGTCCTGCGCTGCATGAAAAAGAAGTTGAAAAGTTTGTGACCGAGCGTAACCATCGAGCGGCTCTTTTCTTACTGGATGATGTGGTATATAAGATTATCGCTACAATTATCCGGATAACGGGTCTTCGACCTAGGGATCTTTTTCAGATACCTTATCGAGGGAATAAAGAGAATTTCGGCTTCGTCCCTTATGATATAGACGAAATACCTTCAGACTTAAAACGTAAAGATATTCGATTCTATTTTCGTTCTAAGGGTAAGAATAGGTCAATTGAATTCCCTGGAGCTTTGTGGGAATTGATTTGCCGAGTCTATATTCCATTGCGAAGAGAGCGGGCCGAAATCCATTATGAAAAGAATGGGGTAAGCCCACGAAACAATCAGCTCTTTTTAAGTAGTGATGGAGTTGTTGTTACGCCTTATATGCTTCGATACAATTTTGCGAAAGTCGTGCCGGTTGATCGCATGGAAGATGGTGCTGAACAAAAAGATAGTAGACATGCTGTCGTGTTTCATGGGCGAAAGTACACCCCTAGAATGCTGCGGCATTCTTGTGCTACCTATTTCGTTTATGAACGCTTGAAAAAAGAAGGAAGAGTTGGAAAGGAATACGTGTACGATCCGGTAATTGATGAGGATCTTCGGAAGATGCTTGGCCATGAGGATGTCGGGACAACTTACAAATACTACGTTCATCTTGTGAACAGGTTTCATCACGATGATCTGTTGGCAGACCTTAAAAAATCTCACGTTAATCAAGGTTTGAACGCGCTTCTTGATGCTATCGATTATTGAAGACCGTTATCAAGTTTACTTGAATCGAGCTCTTATCAGCAGGGCGCTAGATTTTATATTGTTGACTTTGGACGAGAGCAACATACATCTTAAAGAAGTACACTCGATGTAAATGATCTTAATTAGGCGATAGTCGGGCTTGATGTTGAGTTCCTCTATGAGTAGTTTACACTGTGAGTGCTCGTCATTACACAAAAGGAGCCTTAGTCGAAGGGCCCAAGTCGGCCTCCGATTACATTACGCGTTCAACAATCTCACATAGCCTTAACAAAGAGGAGAGCGAGTTTTTCGAACTCGAGCGTTGTTTGCGATCCAGTAACAGCGCTTGCATTCCGAAAGCGCGAGGTCCTTCAACGTCAGCTTCGAGGGTATCGCCAACCATTAAAACATCACAAGGCAAGCAGCGCAGCTGCCGGCAAGCATGTGCATAAATCGCTGGATTAGGCTTGATTGCGCCTGCGTCGAAACTCCAAACATAAGCGTCAAAAACTGGGGGAAGCACCGACAAGACCGGTTCGGCGTACTCTTTGGCAAGATTGGAACAGAGCCCTAGTTTGTATCCACGGTTTTTTAGGTCATAAAGTGCTGGTAGCGTGTCTACAAATGGCAAGATAGATTCGAGCTCAACAACCAACTCTTGTTTTAGTTGCTCACGTTCGTCATCTGTTAATGCGATTCCCAATAACTCACCAGCTTCAAGCAGTCCAATAGGCTGGCCCATAAGTATTTCAGCGTCCTTGGAATTGGGCATTCTACCCTGGCCCGCGCCGATTTTGATAAGTTGGCGAAAGGGCGCACGCTTGTTAGAGATGGTCACAAGCGTACCGTAGACATCAAACAGAATGACCTTTACCGCGCTTCTGTTGAATTTTTCCATTTGTTTTCAGCAATGAAGTTAAGCTTGAAAATATACAGCGGGCATACGTCATATTCATGGCGAGCTCAAATAAAGCCGGTAGACAGTGGTAAATCACACACATACGCGAAGTTCGTCAACAAGACACGAGGATGACGATGAAGTTATTAGTTTTATCTGATCTCCACCTAGAGGTATGGTGCGATCAAGTGCCTAAAATCGATATATCGCTCAGCCAGCCAGATGTCGTCATTCTTGCCGGTGACATTCACACAAAATTTCGTGCACCTTCATGGGCTTCAGAAATATTCTCGGGATTACCTGTGGTTTACGTAGCTGGCAACCATGAGTTTTATGGGGAAACAATCGAAAAAACGGGTGAGGCAATTGCCCGAGAATGCATCTGTTACCCTAATATACACTATCTTAACTGTGGCGAATACATTTATAGTGGAGTTCGGTTTTTAGGTGCGACTTTATGGACTGACTTTGCTCTATTTAATCCTGATCGCAGGTGGAGTGCCATGCTTGACGCCAGGACTGCAATGAATGATTACCAACGTATTAAGGTCGCGTCTGCAGGATATAGGAAGTTACATCCACAAGATACTGCTCGCCTACATGCCGCACAACGAGCATGGCTTAAAGGAAAACTTGATGAGCCGTTCACGGGGCCGACCATCGTCGTTACCCACATGGCGCCTTCAATGTGCTCGATTTCATCTAAATACGTAGCGGATCCACTTTCTGCTGCATTCGCTTCAAACATGGAAGACTTGATAGTGAAGGCTGACGTCTGGATACATGGTCATACGCATAATAGCTCGAATTATGACGTGGAAGGATGTCGTGTCGTATCTAATCCTCTGGGATATCCAATGCAGAATGGCCATCCTGAGAACGAAGAGTTTGATCCAAACTTCATTGTTCATTTAAAACGCTAACGTCAGGATGTCTATACCACATCAAGTGGACTTACAGTGTCCAGTGCATTGATCTTGCCCAGCTTTTCCCGGACACAGCCACCGGCCGGTGTGAGTCTGCCTGACGCAGCCCAGCTACGCCTTCGGCTGGAATAGTTGGCTCTTTGCCTCATCTGCAACCAGCGGAATATAGCCGAGTGAGCCCTAATACCACGACAATTCAACCCTGCATCCAAGCTTGTCCATTTCGACGAGATCACGTGTCTGCCAAGGACCCCGCCGTTGAAAAGACTCAGGGTCTAGGACCCGTCGATAGTCTCAGCTGTGGCATAGTCATGGCTGTCATCCTTACGCCTATAGGCGGCCCCATGCAGGATCGCGACAAGGCACTGTCTTTTCGCTGCACTTCACCTCGCTTAACATGAGCAAGGCGCAATACTTGATTGCTCTGCTGTGCGCAAGATGCCATTGCCCAGTACCGGGATCTGCCCGCCTTGCAGTACCGCGCGTCGACGTAGGAGGGGAAACTGCCGCCTTCGGTCCGCCGAAACGCGCCGATATCTTCGAATCGCTTTGTTCCGATTCTCCGCCCTTGGTTAATGTGCGCTTAATCGGCATCCACCATTCTGTCCCACAGACCGACTGGAGATGATGATGATAAAGCGTCTAACCATCCTGCAGATTAACGATCTGCACGGCTGCGTCGAGCCACATCCTGAACTCGTCCGAAGTGCGCAGGGCGACCAGTTCCAAACTCTCGGCGGACTCGCACGTATTGCTGCGCCGGTGAAACAAATCCGTACCGGTATGCAGGATGGAGTACTGCTTCTCGACAACGGCGACACCTTCCATCGAACCTATCTTGCGGTACAGTCAAATGGGGAAGCGCTTGCCCCGCTCATGAACGCCTTTAAGCCGGATGCGATGACGGTGCACTGGGAGTTCGCATATGGCCCGGACCAGGTACAACGGCTGGCGAACATGCTGAGCTATCCAATCCTTGCCATCAATTGCTTTCGGGTCGACGGCGAACTGTTTTTTCAACCGTACCTGATTCGCGAAAGAAGCGGCTTGCGTGTCGCGGTGATCGCCATCGCTTGTCATATCGTCGACAAGACGATGCCGCGCGCGTTTAGCGAAGGCTTGCGCTTCAGTGTTGGCCGCGAAGAGCTTCCAGAATGGATTCGTCATGTACGTGAGCATGAGCGTGCTGATCTGGTCGTTATACTCTCGCATCTCGGTTTTCCGCAGGACGTGAAACTTGCCTCCGAAGTAGACGGCATCGATATCCTGGTTAGCGGTCATACCCACAACCGGATGGAAGCGCCCGTCATGGAAAATGGCGCCATCATTTTTCAGTCCGGGTGCCATGGCTCGTTCATCGGCCGGCTCAATCTGGACATCGATGATGGTGAGATCGTGCGGCACCATCACCAGCTGATCGCGGTCGACGAACGCTTCGCTCCTGACAGAGAAGTGCAACAGCAGGTCGATACTGCGATGGCCCCGTATCGGACCATACTTTCTCAGATCGTTGGGCATACAAATGTAGCGCTGACTCGTTATCAGTCACTGCAATGTTCGATGGACGATCTGCTGCTCGACGCTATCGCACTGGCCGCCGGCACCGAAATCGCATTCTCGAATGGCTGGCGTTATGGTGCGCCAATCCCGCCTGGCCCGATTATCATCAATGATCTGTGGAATATTATTCCGACAAATCCAGCGGTCGAGACGGTGGAATTGACGGGCGAGGAAATTCGCGTCATGTTGGAAGAGAACCTGGAGCGCACCTTTTCGTCCGATCCTTTCCAACAGATGGGTGGATACGTGAAGCGCTGCCGCGGCGTCCGGCTGTATGTGAAGATCGAGAACCCGGTCGGGAGCCGCGTCGATCGCCTGTTCGTACTTGGTGCACCCGTCGATCCCGACCGCCGCTACACGGCGGCATTCGTGACCGACCAGGGCGTCCCCATGAAATTCGGATGCAATCGCACAGTGCTCGACACGCGCGCCATTGAAGCGCTTCAGCGCTACCTGGCGCTCTCGACAGCCGGAAGTTGCAGCAATGGTTCGGTAACCGCAGTATAGCGGTTCAGGTTGACGTGCGCGATGCTTCTCATGCGAAGCATACAATAGAGGGGGGCTCGCTCCATGAACACGGTACATGGTGTGGACGCCTTATCTCATCAAACTCTGGAGGGAAAATGGACAAGAATGGTCATTCGCAGGGACGTCGCACGATCGCGATGCTGGCACTCGGACTGGCCTGTTTCGTCAGCGGGGGCAGCGTGCTCGCTGCCGATGCGCTGTTCGTCTATGGTCCAGGTGGACCAGCGCCGGCAATGAAGGAAGCCGCTGCAGCCTTCCAGCGGCAGCATGGCGTGCAGGTCGAAGTGACTTCCGGGCCCACGCCGAGCTGGATCGACAAGGCCAGGCAGAACGCCGACGTCATCTACAGCGGTTCAGAGACCATGATGACCGACTTCGTGGTGGCGATGGAGGGCCGTATCGACGAGAAGACGATCACGCCCCTGTACCTTCGTCCGATGTCGATCTTGGTGAGGCCCGGGAATCCGAAGCGCATTACCGGTTTCCAGGACCTGCTCAAGCCGGGCACGAAGATCCTGGTCGTCAACGGCGCTGGCCAGAACGGCGTCTGGGAGGACATCGCCGGCCGCAAAGGCGATATCGGCACCGTGCGCCAATTGCGCCGCAATATCGTCAGCTATGCACCGAACAGCGCGGTGGCCCGCACGACCTGGACGGAAAAGACCGACATCGACGTCTGGCTGATCTGGAATATTTGGCAGGTAGCAAACCCTAAGTTGGCCGACACGGTGCCGATCGAGCCGGACTATGCGATCTACCGGGACACCGGAGTCGCCTTGTCGCTGCAAGGCATGAAGAAGCCGCTGGCCAGGCAGTTCGTCGACTTCCTGCAATCGAAGGAGGGCGCACGGATCTTTGCCAAGTGGGGATGGAAAACCTGATTGTTATCCGGTGCGACAAGGACGGCGCGGCAAGTGCCGCGTCCTGTGTCCGAGTATCCGACCAGGCATAGTTATCGCGAGCTCAGCTTGAGAGGCGTACATGACGCCGTTCGATGCAGATCGCTGTGGTCCGCGCGTCTGTTCAACACGACGCTTCTCTGGACACTACCCCTGCACCAGGGGGTAACCGAGAAAAGGAGAGTCCCCACAAGGCCTCTGGGTTTGCTTACAGGATGAGCAGCGTACATTAGCCTTCAGCGTTCATCGGTAAATCAAACGCGCGCCGGAGTACACAACTTGACAAGGAAAATCACGAATTTTGCAAAGGGGAACGGTACATGCCGTTCTCCTAAACTGGTCTAAGATCGGCTGTAAGGCCTCATCCGGCCCTGTTTGTTTTAGCAATCAAGCGTATCCCGGACTGGCGATAAAGCTGTTCAGTCTTCAACCCTGAAATGGAGGCTCCGATGTTTCCTGCAACAACTGAAAAAGCCGAACGCAATACGTCAGTGGCCGCTATGCAGCGCTTCGACCAGCAGTTACGAGAGAATATCGCGCGACTCAAGGGGGCAGACAAGCAGGCGATAGAGCAGCGCTTGAGAGAACTTGATCGTGAGTGGAATGTCGAGAGGGCGATCGAGGTCGAGGCGCCGAGCATGATTCTGCTCGGCCTGGCACTGGGCAGCCTGAGCAATCGAAAATGGTTCGCGGTGTCTGCGATGGCGGCGAGCATGGTCATTCTGCACAACCTGCAGGGCTGGTACCCGCTATTGCCCGTCTTTCGTGCCGCAGGACTGCGTACCGCCGAGGAAATCGAGCAGGAACGCATGGCATTGAAGGCATTGCTAGGCGAAAAATCCACGCTGGCAACCACAGTTCATTAAGGAGCCCATCATGTTCACAGCCACCGCGACGCAAGTATCTGGCCACACCTCCGCGCATCTGAAGGAGCACATTCGTCACGCAACGGAGGAACGGATCGCCGAATACGAAGGCAACGACAAGAAGGCCCTGATCACCCGTCGCCTCAAGGAACTCGAGCACGAGTGGGATGTCGAGCGTACCCTTCAGACCAATTTTGCTACCCTCTCGCTCATCGGTCTCGCGCTCGCACTCAAGAGCGACAAGCGCTGGCTGGTACTGGCAGCCGGTGTTCCTGCCTTCATGGTGCAGCACGCGCTGCAAGGCTGGTGTCCGCCGCTTCCCGTGCTGCGCCGCCTGGGTGTGCGCACGGCGAGGGAAATCGCCGAGGAGCGCTTTGCACTGAAGTCGCTGCGCGGCGACTTCGATGAGGTCGAGCGCTCGCAGGATCCGGACGCGATCGTCCGCGCGGTTCGCGCCTAGATTTTGGGTAAACCATCGAAAAAAGGAGAAGCGATGATTTTTCGCCAGTTATTCGAGCCGCTGTCGAGCACCTACACTTATCTTCTCGGCTGCGAGGAGACCGGTCAGGCAATACTGATCGACCCGGTCATTGTGAGCATGGAGCGCGACCTCGCCGAGATCGCGAAACTGGGGATGAAGCTTGCGTATACGGTCGATACGCACATCCACGCCGACCACATCACCGCTGCACTCGAACTGAAGCGGCGTGCCGGCAGCAGCATCGCCGCTCCTGCGTATGACCGCCTTCCTTGCACCGATGTCGGCATCGAGGAAGGGGTACCGTTCCAGGTCGGGAGCGTACTGCTGCAACCGTTGCATACGCCCGGCCATACCGATGGCCACTTCGCCTACCTGTTAGGCGACCGCGTGTTCACCGGCGACGCGCTGTTGATCGACGGCTGTGGCCGAACCGACTTCCAGAACGGCAGCGCCGATGCCCTATACGACAGCGTGGCCAACAAACTGTTCGCCTTGCCGCCCGATACGCTGGTGTACCCGGCGCACGACTACCAGGACCGCAGGGTGTCGACCATCGAGCAGGAGCGCAAGCGCAATCCACGCCTGAAGCAGGGCACCGACCTGGCGCGCTTCAGGGAGATCATGGGGGGGCTGAACCTACCGTATCCGAAGTTTATCGACCATGCCGTCCCCGGGAACCGGCGCTGCGGGGTATGTCCGGATGATTTGCCCGAGCACCTAGGAGAATATTGTCGGGAAATGACAGAGAGCCCCCAAGGGTGAGATGGTGTGCTGCCGGTGCCGGCTTTGTTGCACAAATCGGCCCATCAGCGGCCGAGGCGCAGCACGGGTAAACTGACGGCATGATTGCTCCCGTAAAGCTGAAGTACCGAACGACCAACTGGAAAGACTACAACGCGGCA
>NZ_JBKBOV010000033.1:0-59297 GCF_046293535.1 Massilia sp.
CTCCGCCACCGTCGGCGCCGGCCCGCCCGGCGCCAATGCCGCGGCCGAGCTGCGCCGCCAAGGTTTCAGCGGCCGCGTGCTGCTGGTGGGCGACGAGCCCCACGCGCCCTACGAGCGCCCCCCGCTGTCCAAGGACGTGCTGCTGCGTCCGCAGGACACGCGCTGCGCGGTGCACCCGGAAGGCTTCTACGAGGAGCAGGGCATCGAGCTGAAACTGGGCGTGTCCGCGCTCGCGCTCGACGCTAGAGCGCGCATCCTGCGCCTGGCCGACGGCCAGGATATCGCCTACGACAAACTGCTGCTGGCGACCGGCGCCCGCGCGCGCCGCCTGCCGCTGCTCGATGCGCTCGGCGCCAACGTGCACACGCTGCGCACGCTCGACGACGCGCGCGGCCTTGGCGCCGAACTGCGCCCGGGGCGCCGCGTCGTGCTGGTCGGCGCCGGCGTGATCGGGCTGGAACTGGCCTCCAGCGCGGTCGACCTGGGCGCCCGGGTCACCGTGGTCGAGCCGACCCGCACGGCCATGGGCCGCTGCGCGCCGCCGCTCCTGAGCGGCTTCCTGTGCGATGCGCACCGCCGCCGCGGCGTCAGCCTGCGTTTCGGCGCAGGGGTCGACAGCGCGCGCCGCGAGAACGGCGACATCGTCCTGGACCTCCAGGACGGCACCCGGATCGTGGCCGACGCCGTGGTCTACGGCATCGGCGTCGAGCCCGACGTCGCGCTCGCGCGCGGCGCCGGCCTGGAACTCGACGGCGGCATCGTGGTCGATGCCGGCTGCCGCACCTCAAACCCGCACATCTACGCGGCCGGCGACGTCGCCGTGCGGCGCGGCCAGCCGCGCCGCGAGACCTGGGAGAACGCCCAGAAGCAGGGCATCGCGGCGGCGCGCGCCATGCTCGGCCTGCCGCTCGACGCGGAAGGCGCGCCCTGGTTCTGGACCGATCAATGCGGCTACAACGTCCAGTGCGTGGGCGACATGGCGGCGCCGCGCTGGATCGTGCGCGGCGACCTGGGCGCGCCGCCCTGCGTGCTGTTCGGGCTCGACCTTGATGGCGCGCTGGTGGGCGCCATCACCGTCAACCTGGGGCGCGAGATGCGCAGCGCGCGCGAACTGGTGGACCGGCGCGCCCGGCTGGCGCCGGAAGTGCTGCAGGACCCCGGCCAGGCGCTGCGCGCGCTGGCCAAGGCGGCAGCCGAGCCGCAGCCGGCCTGACGCCCGGCGCCCTGAACGGCGCCGGCCCCGAGCGGACCGTCGCCGACCACATATTCACCGATCCGTCCCATGACGGCTGGAGTTTGACGATGCCCATCCATCTTGAATGTCTGTCCCATACGCCGCTGCACGGCTACTTCGATCCGGCGCCGGAGGTGCTCGCCGAAGTCGAGCGCGTGCAGGCGGCGGCGCGCGAGCGCGTGCTGGCCTACGACCCGGAGCTGGTGGTCGTGTTTTCCCCGGACCACTACAACGGCTTCTTCTACGACATGATGCCGCCGTTCTGCATCGGCGCGGCCGCCGACGCGATCGGCGACTATCAAAGCCTGGCGGGGCCGCTGGACGTGCCGCGCGCGCTGGCCAGGGAACTGGCCGAGAGCGTGCTGGCCGCCGACATCGATTGCGCCTTGTCCTACAGGATGCAGGTCGACCACGGCTGCGCGCAGGCGCTCGAAGTGCTGACCGGCGCCCTGGACCGGTTTCCGGTGATTCCGGTGTTTATCAACTCGGTGGCGCCGCCGATGGCCAGCCTGCGCCGCGCGCGCCTGCTCGGCGAAGCGATCGGCCGCTTCCTGGCGCGCAGCAACAAGCGCGTGCTGGTGGTCGGTTCCGGCGGCATCTCGCACGAGCCGCCGGTGCCGGAACTGGCCGGCGCCGACGCGGAACTGGCGAACCGCTTGATCGACGGGCGCAACCCCACGCTTGAAGCGCGCCGCCAGCGCCAGGAGCGCACCGTGGCCGCCGCCCGCGCCTTCGCGGCCGGCACCAGCAGCATGCGTCCGCTCAACCCCGAGTGGGACCGCGCCTTCCTGGAACGGCTGGCCGGCGAACTGCCGGCGGTCGACGGCATGACCGACGCGGCCATCACCCGCGACGGCGGCAAATCGGCCCATGAGATCCGCACCTGGGTCGCCGCCTTCGGCGCGCTGTCGGCCTGCGGCCCTTACCGTGCCTCGATCGACTTTTACCGCCCGATTCCCGAATGGATCGCGGGTTTCGGAGCCATGCACGCCGTCCCCCTGACGGCGGCATAAACCGGACAAGCAAAGGAGAAAGCCTTGACCTCCCCACAACTCATCGACACCCTCGCGGCCAGGCTGCGCGAGGCGGAACAATCGCGCCAGCCGGTCGCACCGGTGCGCGGCGACATCAAGCCCGGCGACATGGCGCTGGCCTATGCCGTGCAGCAGGCCAACGTGGAAGCGCGCCTGGCGTGCGGCGAGCGCATCGTCGGCCGCAAGATCGGCCTGACCTCGACCGCGGTGCAGCGCCAGCTGGGCGTGGACCGCCCCGATTTCGGCGCGCTGTTCGCCAGCATGGCCTGCGGCGACGGCGAGACCGTTTCCCTGGGGCGCCTGATCCAGCCGAAGGTCGAAGCCGAGATCGCGCTGGTGCTCGAGCGCGACCTGGTGCACGAGAAGCACAGCTTCGCCGACATCCTCTCCGCCAGCGCCTACGCGCTGGCCGCGATCGAGGTGGTCGACAGCCGCATCCGCGACTGGGACATCCGCTTCGTCGATACCGTCGCCGACAACGCTTCGAGCGCGCTGTTCGTGCTGGGTTCGCGCCCGGTACGGCTGGACCAGCTCGACCTGGCGGGCTGCCAGATGACGTTGCAGCGGGACGGCGAACAGGTGTCCAAGGGCGTCGGCGCGGCCTGCCTGGGCAACCCGCTGAACGCGGCGGCCTGGCTGGCCGACACCATGGTGGCGCTCGGCACGCCCCTGCGCGCCGGCGACGTGGTCCTCACCGGCGCCCTCGGCCCGATGGTGGCGGTGACCGGGCCGGGCACCTTCACGGCCCAGATCGACGGGCTGGGCGGCGTGCGCGCGGTATTCGGCGAGTAAGCAGACAAATACAAGGACTGAAGCGATGAGCAAGAAACTCAAGGCCGCGATCATCGGATCGGGCAACATCGGCACCGACCTGATGATCAAGATCCTGCGCCACGGCCGACACATCGAGATGGCGGCGATGGTCGGGATCGACCCGAACTCCGACGGGCTGGCGCGCGCGGCGCGCATGGGCGTGGCGGTCACCCACGAAGGCGTGGAAGGCCTGGCCCGGCTGCCGGCCTTCGCCGACATCGACGTCGTGTTCGACGCCACCTCGGCCTCGGCCCACGTGAAGAACGACGCCTTCCTGCGGCAGCTGAAACCCGGCATCCGCATGGTGGACCTGACGCCGGCCGCGATCGGCCCCTACTGCGTTCCGGTGGTGAACGGCGACGCGCACCTGGACGCGCCCAACGTGAACATGGTCACCTGCGGCGGCCAGGCCACCATCCCGATGGTGGCGGCGGTGGCGCGCGTGGCGCCCGTGTCCTACGGCGAGATCGTCGCCTCGATCTCGAGCCGCTCGGCCGGCCCCGGCACCCGCGCCAACATCGACGAGTTCACCGAGACCACCTCGCGCACGATCGAGCAGGTCGGCGGGGCGCGCAAGGGCAAGGCCATCATCGTGCTCAACCCGGCCGAACCGCCCTTGATGATGCGCGACACCGTCTACTGCATGACCGAACTGGACGCCGACCAGGACGCGATCCGGCGCTCGGTGGCCGAGATGGCGGCCGCCGTCCAGCAATACGTGCCCGGCTACCGCCTCAAGCAGGAGGTGCAGTTCGACCGCTGCGAACAGGGCCTGAACCTGCCCGGCATCGGCCGCACGGCCGGCCTGAAGGTCTCGGTGTTCCTGGAGGTCGAAGGGGCCGCCCACTATCTTCCGGCCTATGCCGGCAACCTCGACATCATGACCAGCGCGGCCCTCAACACGGCCGAACGCATGGCCGAACGTCGACTTTCCGCAAGCGCGGCTTAAGCGAGGAATGCACATGTTCGACAAGACCAAGAAGATCTACGTCTCCGACGTCACCCTGCGCGACGGCATGCACGCGGTCCGCCACCAGTACAGCCTGGAACAGGCGGTGGCGATCGCCCGGGCCCTCGACGCCGCCGGGGTCGATTCGATCGAAGTGGCCCACGGCGACGGCCTGCAGGGCGCGAGCTTCAACTACGGCTTCGGCGCCCATACCGACCTGGAATGGATCGCCGCGGTGGCCGCGAACGTCCGGCACGCCAAGGTGGCGACCCTGCTGCTGCCGGGCATCGGCACCATCCACGACCTGAAGAACGCCTACGAGGCCGGCGCGCGCGTGGTGCGCGTGGCCACCCACTGCACCGAGGCCGACATCTCGCGCCAGCACATCGAGTACGCCCGCGAACTGGGCATGGACACGGTGGGCTTCCTGATGATGAGCCACATGACCACGCCGCAGGAACTCGCCCAGCAGGCGAAAAAGATGGAAAGCTACGGCGCCACCGCGGTGTACGTGGTCGATTCGGGCGGCGCGATGAACATGTACGACATCGCCGAGCGCTTCAAGGCCTTCAAGGACATCTTGAAGCCCGAGACCCAGACCGGCATGCACGCCCACCACAACCTGTCGCTGGGCGTGGCCAATTCGATCGTGGCGCTCGAGCACGGCTGCGACCGGATCGACGCCAGCCTGACCGGCATGGGCGCCGGCGCCGGCAACGCGCCGCTGGAAGTGTTCGTGGCGGCGGTCGACCGCATGGGCCTGGCCCACGGTTGCGACGTCCGCAAGCTGATCGACGCGGCCGAGGACATCGTGCGTCCGCTGCAGGAGCGTCCGGTGCGGGTCGACCGCGAGACCCTGGCGCTCGGCTACGCGGGCGTGTACAGCAGCTTCCTGCGCCACTCCGAAGCGGCGGCCCAGAAGTACGGCCTGCCGGCCTTCGACATCCTGGTCGAACTCGGCAAGCGCCGCATGGTCGGCGGCCAGGAAGACATGATCGTCGACGTGGCGCTCGACATGCTCAAGCGCCGCGCCCAGTAACACAGCCATTGACACACAAGGAGACACACGATGAGCAACAGTGCAATCAAGTTCGATGAAGCATCGACCAGCAAATTCGTCCGCACCGAACATGGCGGGCAGGAGTTGAACATCCACTACAACGACGTCGGCAGCGGCGCCGAAACGGTGGTGATGCTGCACGGCTCCGGGCCGGGCGCGACCGGCTGGGCCAACTTCCACCGCAACATCGAGCCGCTGGCGCAGGCCGGCTACCGCGTGATCCTGATGGATTGCCCGGGCTGGGGCAAGAGCGATTCGATCGTGAACACCGGTTCGCGCTCGGAACTGAACGCCGCCTTTCTCAAGGCGCTGCTCGACGCGCTGGCGCTCGAACGGGTGCACATCGTCGGCAACTCGATGGGGGGACACAGCGCGGTGGCCTTCGCGCTGGCCCACCCGGAGCGCGTCGGCAAGCTGATCCTGATGGGCGGCGGCACGGGCGGCCCGAGCCTGTACGCGCCGATGCCGACCGAAGGCATCAAGCAGCTCAACGCCGTCTACCGCGAGCCGAGCATCGAGAACCTGAAGCGCCTGATGAACGTGTTCGTGTACGACGCCAGCGCGATCACCGACGCGCTGATGGAGCAGCGCCTGGCCAACATCCTGGCGCGCCGCGACCACCTGGAGAACTTCCTGGCGAGCCTGGCCGCGAACCCGAAACAGTTCACCGACTACGGCCCGCGCCTGGGAGAGATCAAGGCAAAGACCCTGGTGATCTGGGGCCGCGACGACCGCTTCGTGGCCATGGACACCGGACTGAAACTGATCGCCGGCATCCCGGACGCGCAGCTGCACGTCTTCAACCGCTGCGGCCACTGGGTCCAGTGGGAACACGCGGACGCGTTCAACCGCATGGTGCTGGACTTCCTGGTCCACTGAACAGTGATGCCGGCTTGACGTAGCGCCGGTTCGACGATGGATGGAGGAGCGGCGCGGCGGCAAACGGCGCGGCGCCGCGCCCTCCGCCAGGAAAGCCCTTGCTCTCCTGGGGATGCGGTTTGGAGCGGTTCAGTTCGGCTTGCGACGGCGCAGCGCCAGACCGGCCAGGCCGATCGCGAGCAGGCCCAGGCTGGCGGGTTCCGGCACGTCGGCGCTGCGCTCGAAATTGGTGGTGGTGGTGAGGCCGGCAATGGTCCACGAGATGTTGTCGACCGCACCGTTGTAGGCGCCCCAGCCGCTGCCCACGCCGGAGCTGAAACCGATGATCAGCGCGTTCGGCATGAACGCCTGCCAGTCGGCCAGGCTGCTGTCGAACGCGTATCCGTTGCCGTTGAGGTCGTATTCGCTGCCCAGGCCGAGGCTGAAATTCCACATCTTGGTGCTGGCGCTCACGGTATCGGACTGCCAAGCGTCGACCGGCACCGCGCCCGGGGTATTGTAGGAACGTTCGAAGACCAGTCCGCCACGGTCATTCGTGGTTGCGAGGTTGCCGTCCCGATCGAGCAGCACGCGCAGAGAAGGATGCAGGTTGGCAGCGGCGGCGCTGGTGGCGTCCCGATACCAGTCGTAGGACATCGACTGCAGCGTCGAGAACAGGCCGAGTGAGCTCGTCGACGCGTACAGGCTGCCGACCTTCACGGCGCCCGGCA
Source organism: Massilia sp. (assembly GCF_046293535.1). NCBI lineage: Bacteria > Pseudomonadati > Pseudomonadota > Betaproteobacteria > Burkholderiales > Oxalobacteraceae > Massilia > Massilia sp. Next base: position 6,680 of record NZ_JBKBOV010000033.1, read on the forward strand.
GGTATTCGATGTCGGCCTTGCTGCCGGCTGGCGCGGTGAAGGACACCGAGCCGTTACCCGAACGCGGGTAGTCACCGTCGATTCCGATGACCGCATTCGAGCGCACATTGTTGTAATACCAGCCGCTGGTGCCGACCGCCTGGCCGCCGCCAGGGGAGCCGCCGGCGAAGGTGTAGGCGTCGCCGCCCGGACTATTGGCGGTGACGACGGTGGCGTGCGCCGCAGGCATGGTGAAGATGGCGGCAATGCCCAGCGCGGTAATGCGACTGATCGAGACTTTCATGATACCCCCGGTTGATTATAGGAATAGAACAGCGCTTATCTCATAGCAATAAGTATTCCAGGAACGACAACTGTCGCATAATCAGGTACTTACATCATCGTGGAACGCAGTTTATCCAGGATGTGTAAGTAACTCCGACAGGCGCCGGCCTGCCGGAGGGAGCGGCGCTGCATCAGCGCACGACCGGTAGCTCGATGTAGCTCTGGTTGCCGGCGTCGTGATGCACCGCGTTGTCCGCGATGACCCCGGCTTTCTCGCTTTCGTTCGGCCCGCCCGTGTTCAGGTTGCGCACGAACTTCGGGAAGTTGGACGAGGTGACCTCGACCCGGATGCGGTGGCCGGCGCCGAACTGGATCGCGGTGGCGATCGGGCTCGGGCGGATGGTCACGATTTCGCCCGGGGTCAAGGGCGCCGGCTGGTCGAAGCCGTTGCGGTAGCGCGCGCGGAAGATGGTGTCGCCGATGATCCAGGCGGTGCCGTCCGGGGCCACGTCGACCAGTTTCACCGCGAAGTCGGTGTCCTTCGCACTCGACGAGACCTTCAGCACCGCATCCACGAAGCCGGCCACGCTCACCGGTGCCGGCAGCGGATCGCTGGTGTAGACCAGCACGTCGCTGCGCGCCTCGACCGGCCGCTGGTCGAAGGCGCCCGGGACCACGATGCCGCCGTTGCAGCAGTCGCCGCCGCCGATGGTCTGCACCGGGTTCATCGGATCGTAGCGGTAGCGGTCGGCGGCCTCGTTCGCGCCCGGCGCCTCGGTCGTCAGGCGGCCGTCGCCGTACAGGGAATTGGCGCGCCCTCCGGAGCGCAGGTACAGGCGCATCGGCTTGGCCTTCTCGGGCGGCCAGGTGCCGGCGCTCTGCCAGCGGTTGGCGCCCATCTCGAAGTAGCGCACGTGCGGGGTTGTCGCCGGGAAGGCCTTGGCGTCGCCCTTGAGCCAGCGGTCGAACCAGCCGTAGATGGCGCCGTCGACGTCGAAGCTGGTGTCGCCCATGTTGCGCTCGCCGATGGTGTTGTCCGGGCCCAGCCGGGAAAACGCGCAGTGCACGTTCGGGGCCACCACCGCGTACTGGTTGCTGCTGGCTTGCTTGTCGGTGCCGGCCGCGCGCGCATGGTTGAACAGCTCCAGGTTGGGGCCGATCGAGACGTCGTACCAGCTGTTGAACCAGAGCGCAGGCACGCCCCAGCCCATGCCTTCGTGGTACAGGCCGCCCTTGCGCCAGGCCGGGTCGGCAGGGGAGCGCTTGATGAGTTGCTCGAAGGTGCCGGCCGGCTCGCCCAGCGAGGACAGCAGCTGGTCGACCGGCAGGTGCTTGATCTGCTTGTTCCAGTCGACTTTCGGCTTGGCCGGATCGAGGTCGTTGTAGGCTTCGACGCGGGCGCGCAGCTTGTCGTCGCTAATGGCCGGCAGCTGGGCGCGCAGCGGATTGTCGACGCCGTACAGCCAGACGAAGAACAGGTTGCGCGGCACGCCGCCGGTGTACCAGTTGCCCTGTTCCTGGAAGCGGCCGACCTTGCCGATGCCGGCACCGGCCGCCATCGGCACCATGGCCGCGTGCGCCGGGTGGTTCAGGGCGGCGAGGGCCAGCTGCCATTCGGCCGAGGACGAGCAGCCGAGGGTGCCGACCTTGCCGTTCGACCAGTCCTGGGCCGCGATCCAGTTCAAGGTGTCGTAGCCGTCGTTCTGCGGATTGCCCAGGATTTCCCAGTTGCCTTCGGAGAAATAGCGGCCGCGCTCGTTCTGGACGATGAAGGCGTAGCCGCGCTTGACCGATTCGAGCACGTAGCGCTGGGTCGATCCCTTCAGCTTGCCCTCGTTGTAGGGTGTCTTCCACAAGATGGTTGGCAGGCGGCCGCTGGCGTTCTTCGGCATGTAGACATCGGTCGACAGCTTGACGCCGTCGCGCATCGGCAGCATCACGCTCCGGCGCGACGTGGCGATCAGCGCCAGTTCCTTTTCCAGGGCCTCCTGGCTGTACTTGCTGTAGTCCTGCGCCGCGACGACGACGTGGGCGTCGGCCGCGAACAGGGCGAGGGCGACGCAACTGGCGACAATCTTTTTCAAGCTGACTCCTTGGCTCATGGGTTGTGGGCTTCGGAGTAATACTTTATCAACAGCTTTCCTGTTGAGCTAGCGCAACTTGACGAATTGGCTTGCCAAACGTGAAACAGCCGTAGGCTGTGGCTTTATCGCGTCTTTACGTGCGCAGCCGGCACCGGCGCGCCGGCGGCCAGTTGGCGCTGGCGCAGCCAGTAGCCGAGGGCCAGCAGGGACAGCCAGGCCGGGATCATCCACACCGACACCCGCAGCCCCGGCGTCAGGTACATCACCACCACGACGCCGGCCAGGAAGGCCAGGCACAGGTAGTTGGTGAGCGGGAACCAGGGGCTGCGGAAGGCGGTCTGCTGGCCCGCGGCCTGCTTGGCGCGGCGAAAGCGCAGGTGGCTCCAGCAGACCATGCCCCAGTTGATGACGAGCGCGGCCACGGCCACGCCCATCAGCATGCCGAAGGCGTCCCTGGGAAGGAAGTAATTGATGCAGATGCAGATGCCGGTGGCCACCGCCGACACGCCCAGCGCCGCCAGCGGCACGCCACGCTTGCTCAGCTTGAGGAGGGCGCGCGGCGCGTTGCCCTGTTCCGCCAGGCCGAACAGCATGCGGCTGTTGGCATACACGCAGCCGTTGTAGACCGACAGGGCGGCCGTGAGCACCACCAGGTTCAGGATGTTCGCGACCACGTTGCTGTCGAGCGCCGCGAAGATCAGGACGAAGGGGCTGCCCCCCAGGGCCACCTTCTGCCACGGGTACAGCATCAGCAGCACGGCCAGCGCGCCGACATAGAAGATGGCGATGCGCCAGATGGCCTGGTTGATGGCGCGCGGGATGGTGCGGCCGGGATTGTCGGCTTCGGCCGCGGTGATGCCGATCATCTCCAGGCCGCCGAAGGAGAACATGATCACCGCCATCGACAGCGCCAGGCCGGCAAAGCCGTTCGGGAAGAAGCCGCCGTGCTGCCACAGGTTGGCCACGCCGGCCTGCGGGCCCGCCGTGTCGCTCACCAGGAGGTAGACGCCGAACACGATCATGCCGACCACGGCCGCCACCTTGATGATCGCGAACCAGAACTCCAGTTCGCCGAAGGCCTTCACGTTCAACAGGCTCAGGGAATTGACGAGGACGAAAAAGCCGAGCGCCGAGACCCAGGTCGGGATGTCGGGGAACCAGTACTGCACGTAGATCCCGAGCGCGGACAGCTCGGCCATGCTGACGAGGATGTACATCACCCAGTAGTTCCAGCCGGAGACGAAACCGATCATCGGGCTGCCGTACTTGCTGGCGAAATAGCCGAAGGAGCCGGCGACCGGCTCGTCGACGATCATTTCGCCGAGCTGGCGCATGATGAGGAAGGCGATCAGGCCGGCGATCGCATAGCCGAGCAGGGCGGCGGGGCCGGCCTGCTGGATGGTCTGGGCCACGCCGAGGAACAGGCCGGTGCCGATGGCGCCGCCGAGGGCGATCAGCTGGATGTGGCGGTTCTTCAGGCCACGTTTGAGTTCATGCTTGGCGTTGTCCATCGTTGGCCCCAAGGGGAAAATTGCCTTAAAGCCAGCGATTTTACTGCAAGCAGGGCCGCCATGGAGGGCGGCCCTGCCGAAACTTCGCTTGCGGATTCAGAAGCGGCGGTAGCCGCGGCGGCCGAGTGGATAGCGCTGCGCCATCTTGCCACCAAACTTTTTCCAGAGCAGGCCTGCAATGGCCATCATGATCATCTTGCGCATGCTGTCCTCCATTCGTGTAAGGGCTGGCCGCGCGGCGCGCGGCATCGCCCCCACCTTAGCAAAGAACGGGCAAACCGGGCGCAAGCCTGGTGGAGGACGGGCCGCTCAGCGCCCCGCGCCCCCATCCGCGCCGACGAGGTACCAGACCCGTAGCCCGATGTCGGACGTGCGCAGGCTAGCCATGCCGCCGGCGATGCGCGTGAGGGTTTCGATGTTGAGCGGCTTGACACCGGTGCGCTGCAGCCAGGCGTTGGCTTCGACCAGGGCGCGGTCGATGCCTTCGGGACGTCCGTATTCGCTGGACGAGAAATCCCGGAATGCGATCATGGGGAAGCGGATGACTGACTCGACAGGTAGTAATCGTGTACCGCCGTGTATGCTAGAAATGCCCCGCCCCAGAAGCAGCTCGACCAGAGCAGGACGATGGCCGCGGCGGCCGCGAGCGAGCGGACCGGAAAGTCGGGAGAAGCGTTCATTGGAATGGGCTCAGCCGGGCATGACGAAGAAGGCCATGATGCCGGCCAGTCCCGCGCCCAGCATCATCAAGAGGAAGCCCGACATGCGCGCCAGCGAAGCCAGGCGGCGGCCCTGGGGCCGGCTGCGCAGCAGGTAGAGCGGGATGCCGAGCGGCGCGAGGGCCACCACGGCGCTGCTCAGCCAGCGCGGGCGCCGGTACAGCCGGGCCTCGCTGTCGAGGCGATACCAGTAATAGGGCAGGAAGCTCGACAGGAAGGCGGACAGGATCATCCACCATACGGGCATGTGCATGTGGGCGGCGGCGTACAGGGCGTCGGACATGCCGCAGGCAAACATGAGCGCCAGGAGCGCCCACAAGGTGTTCTTGGGAGTCATTGCATCGAATCGGAAGCGAGGCGGCGAGAATACCACCGGCACCGGGGTGCGAAATTCAACAAAAATCACGGGTGTGCGCAAATATGCATGGCTCATGAGGTTTGCGCGGCCGGAGGCGCTTGCTTGCACGGGGAGGGAGCCCACCGTACACTGAGCCATTCGGGCGGACTGCTGGCGGCCAAGAGCGGAATCATGAACTAAGGTCCTCGGCTTGCCAGGGCGACCGGCAATGTAGATTGCTGTTGCTCCCGCAGTAAAACCATAAGATGAGGAACTAGAGCGCATGAAGAAATCGGTAGTGATTATCCTTGTCCTTGTCAGCGCAGGGGTTTGCGCCTTTGCAGTAGGCATACGCGGTGGATGGGCGGTGGGACAAACCTATTTCGAATTGAAGGTACAACGCGAAGCGTCACGCTAAGCAAAGCAATGCAGGTGTGCAGACATCGTGGCAATACAAAGCGAATTTGTCGTCCGCTTTGGGTGGTAAGCGGACTCTACAATAGGTCCGCTATCGGCCAGAAGCGGACGTACCCCTTTTTTTGACACTAAACATGGGACCGAAAACTCAAGAGCTAATCCACGTTTTAGCGGAACTCGCCGGCCTACTTGAAAGCGATGGCGAGCAACATTGGCGCGCCTGGATGCTACGCGCCAAAGCTCGGTTAGAAAATTCGGACTACTCGGGTATTGAGTATCTGCTTAGTGCGTATGGCGGGATGGGATCATTCAATGACTTTGTCGCTGGGCAAAGCACTGTCGCTGGGCAGTTTGCATGGAAACCGGGGTACAAAGAGCTGAACGATGAGATTGACGGCTTGCGAACCAGGGCATGGTCACTCGCAAAATACATCAAGCAGGATCATGTGATCGACCGCTCCTGAGTTGTGTCCGCTTCGGGTCGTAAGCGGCACTAGTAATATAATTTTTAATGCTTACCACTATCTCTTTTGACTCGTCTACTCGGCCTGTCTACACACACTTGGAACCCATGGTCGATCTGCTTCTTCAGCATGGGAATGAACTAGCGCTTCCATATCGATGGGAGAGAATCGGACCGGATTCTTCTGATTCTTGGCAAAGCGCATCGATTTCGATCTGATCGAGTCGACATGCGTGTTGCCTGAGACCGTGCGTCTTGCACGCTCTGAAGGAAGTGTGGAATGCGACCTCACTTGGGCGAGCATCAAAGGCGGCATCGCCCTAGTTGTTCAGGTATTGCATGCCACCTGAAAATCGTTAGTGAAGGTCTGCTTCGGGGCGGAAGCTCACTGACCAGGGCAGTCTGCTCGCGGCATGATCTTCAATTTATCGACGCATCGCATGCGGTTTCGCCCTGCGCGAGAATCGATATCGCCATGATCCGGGCCGCACCCGGTCTTCCTCGACGACGTGGCCCTGGCGGACATATTTCTTCTTGCCGCAAGTATTGCTACATTAGCGCGGAGCCCAGGACAGGGTGGGCAATTCCTCCATGGGACTGCGCGGGATATCGTCCGTGGAGGGTGCAGAATGACTCGGCAGCGAGCGCCGTCAATGGCCGCGCATGTCGGAAACGCACAAAGGAGCAGGAATGCCTCGATTCGAACTGACCGCCCGCGAACTCATCGTTCATTTGGGTAAGTATGAAAGGATCATGGCGCTTGTGCATGATGTCCGGGTTCCACTCGTGGACGTCAAGCAGGTCAGGGTGGATCCCGGCTATGGGGGGCCAGGCGGCATGCGGCTCGGCTGGCGCCTTCCCGGGACGCACATACCGTTCCTTGTCGCGGCCGGCACCTTCGTTCGTAATGGAGAAAGGCAGTTCGTCTTCACGCGGCTGGGGCTGCAGACGATCGTCCTCGAGTTGGACCACAAGGAGTGGCGCCGACTGGTGATCGGCGTGCCGGATGGCCACGCCGAGGCGGATCGCATCAATGCCGCCCTTGCACGTCTGGACAGGTGCGCGCAGGGGCGCGATCGCTAGACCGGTTGCTGCGCCAGGCCCGCATCGGCTCGGCGCCCCTTGCGCCCTTTCGCAGCCGGCGCCCGCGGCAAGGTGTACACATCGGCCACCAGCGTGCTGTCGCCGATCTGCCGGCTGGGCGATGCCGAATCGTGCACCACCAGCAGGGCATCCTGGCCATCCTTGTCGACGGCGAACAGCGCGATGCCCTCGGGGTGGTCGACCCCTTGGCCGAAGGGCAGTTCCAGCACCAACTCCAGTTCGTCCGCCGGCACCACGCACTCCTTGCCGGGCGCGGCCGCGCCGCGCCAGCGCAGCAGGCGCACCGGGCCGTCCAGGTCCATGGTGGGGCCGGCCAACACCAGGATGTCCTTGCCATGCACGCACAGGTCGCGGATCCCGAGCCCGCGCAGGTCCAGGAAATGCTTGCGGTACAGGCGCCCCTCGTCGTCGACCGGGCCCAGCCGCAGCAGGCCGGGCTGCTCGTCCTCGACGGGCGCGACTTCCACCACCAGCGCCCAGCCGCGCAGCACCGGACCGCGCAGGCCGAGCAGCAGGTGCTTGCCGGCCACCGCCAGGCCCTCGACGTCGAAACCGTTGTCCTTGCCGGGAATGGCGAGAAAGGGGCCGAGGTGTTCGTCCTGGCGCAGCAGGGCGGTCAGTTCGTTGCCCTGGCGGTCGCCGCGCAGCATGGCCGCGCGCCGGACCTTGCCCTTGTGGACCGTTTCCTTTTCCAGGGTATGGCCGTCGCCGTCCTTGCACAGGGGGATGCGCGCCAGCAGGTAGCGGTTGGCGTCCAGGCTGACGCTGGCGAGGCGCTTGTGCGCTTTCTTCACGCCGTCGCCGTCCTTCGGCTGCTTGCGGCGCAGGCTGTGCGAGCCCACCAGCCACAGGTACTTGCCGTCGCTGGCCAGGCCCTCGATGTCGGCTTCGTTGATGTCGTCCTCGCTCTCGCCATGCGGCGGCAGCGGCAGGTCGAGGTAGTCGTGCAGCGCGTACTGGCGGTGCGCGCGGGTGAAGCTGCTGCGGCCCGTGCTGTCCACCCCGGAGACGGTCAGGCGCTCCAGGCTGACCGATTCGTCGTTGGCGAGCCAGAGCGAGCTGCCCATGCGCAGCGCCACCGACAGGCCGTCGCGCAGCTCCTTGCCGTAGCAAAGCTCGTCGCGCTCGGGATGGAATTCGAGGAGGACGATGTTGGTCGGGTGCATGCAAGATTCTGGCGGCGGCGTGCGGGATTGCCGGCAAAAGATAGCATGCGCCCGGTCCGGCCGGCGCTCAGCAGTCCGGTCTGTTCTGCATTGCCGGCGCCGGGCGCGCGGCGCGCGTGACCAGGATCACCCCGCCGCACACGAGCACCAGCGCGGCCAGATTGGTCCAGGTCAGGATGTCCTCGTGCAGCCAGATGGCCGACAGCGCGGCCAGGTAGAGCAGCAGCAAGGTAGAGGCCAGGTCCAGCCGCCCCAGGCCGCCGCCCGCCGCGTAGCCGGCAGCGAGCAGGGCCAGGCCACCGATCGCCAGCTGCCAGGCGGTCATCAGCATCGCATCCATGTGCTGCGACAGGCGCTTGCCGTAGATCGACGCGGCCGACAGCACGAAGGCCGCCAGCACGATGAAGCCCTCGCCCTGCAGGCTGACGCTGGCGCCAAGCAGGCTGGCGTCGGCGTTGACCGCCAGCACGCCGGCCAGCCCGAGCAGGCAGCCGGCAAGCTTGCGCGCGGACAGGCGGTCGTCGCGGTACAGGAAGTGGGCCAGCAGGACACTGAAGAAGGTGGTGGTCGCGTTCAGGATCGAGGCCCGTACCCCGGTGGTATAGGCGAGCCCGATGTAGAAGAACACGTACTGCAGGCTGGTCTGGGCCAGGCCCAGCGCGACGAGCTGGCCCAGCCGGGCGCGCGGGGGCAGGGGAGGCTTCCTCTGCAGCAGCCAGGCAACCGCGGCGACGCCGAGCCCGGCCAGCAGGAAGCGGTAGCCGGCATACACCAGCTTGGACGGGATATCCGGCTGCAGGATGCCGAGCATGGCGTAACCGCTCTTGATTGCCGGGTAGGAGCTGCCCCATAACAGGCAGCAGAGGGTCGCGAGCGCGACGACGACCATCGGTCGGGAAAACAGAGTGGTCTCGGGCGGTGGGGCGGGGACTGCGGATGACGCGGGATGCATGCGGTGATTCGTCCTAGGCTACGGTCAATGTCATCGGACATCATACAACATAGCAGGGAGTCTTGCTCGAGGGCAGGCCGGCAAGCGGCCGGATCAGCGCAGGTAGGGGGCCAGGTTGGCGGCGATGCGCCTGAACTCCGCTTCGCTCAGAGGCAGGGCGCGAAAGGCCGCCCAGGCTGCGCGCGGCTTCATGTTGGTGGGCGTGGCCGCGTCCGAGCCGTACAGGACCTTGTCGAGGCCCACCATGCGGATGCGCTCGGCCATCTCGCGCGCGTGCGCCCGCTTGACGCCGGGCGTGACGATCGAGGCCACGTCGAAGTACAGATTGCGGGTGTGCGGGTCCTTGCGCGCGGCCGCTTCGGCGAACACGCGCATCGCCTCGTTGGCCGGCGGATCCTCGTAGCCCGGGCCAGTGCCGGCGAAGTGCGCCACCTGCACCATGATGTCGGTGGCCTCGGGCATGAGCTGCTCGAGGAAGGCGCGCGCCTGCGCCTGGCCGTAGGGGCGCCCCAGCGAGATCGACGCGCGCATGTGCACGGCGATCGCCATGCGGTGCCGGTTGGCGGCGCGGAACACCTGCTTCAGGCGCGCCAGGTGCTCGGGCTTATCGAGCTGGACGTCGGAGTTCCCGAAATGCAGCTTGAGCCCGGTACGCAGTTGCGGATGGGCGGCGCAGCGCGCGATCTCGGCCAGCGCGTATTCCTTGAGCGGGTTGAGGCCGCAGAAGGCGCGCAGGCGCTCCGGATACTTGGCGACCTGGGCCGCGGTCCAGTCGTTCTCGGCCTTCACCTTGGCGTACTCGTCCTCGACCACGCGCGATGGGCGCCCATACATGTAGGCGGTCGACATCACGGCCGCGCGGCGGATGCCGGCCTCGTCAAGAAGCGCGACCAGTTCGGCGGCCGGGATTTCGCGCAGCGCATCCGGCCCCGGCGCGGGCGCGATGAAGGCGATGATGCCCGGGCTGAACAGGTGCTGGTGGTGGTCGGCGACGGGGACGACCGGGGCCGGCGCGGCGGCGGAGGCGGACGCGGGCAGGGCGAGGCACAGGGCAAGCAGCAGCGTGGCGCGCGGACGCAGCATGGCGAACAAGGACGGCATGGCGAACCTCGGTTCCGGGAACGGGCTTTCAGCCTAGCGGCTGGCGGCCATGCTGTCCACGACAAATGGATGCATGTGTCGCCGCCTTGAAGACGGTGGCGACCGGAAAGCGGTGCGGCCGTTTTCCTGCGCCCGGCGGGTGCAGCGTCACGGCCTGCATGCGGTGTAGTCAAATGGCTTGCCTGGGTCTTCCCCCACGGCTGGTGAATCCCGGATCCCCGCTCCTACATCACGGTGACGACCACACGGCGGCGGTGCGGCGCGCTGCGGTGCTCGTAGAGGTAGATGCCTTGCCAGGTGCCGAGCAGCAGGCGGCCGTCGCCGACCGGCACGCTCAGGCCCGACCCGGTCAGCATGTTGCGCACGTGGGCCGCCATGTCGTCCGGCCCTTCGGCATCGTGGCGGTAGGCCGGGTCGCCGTCGGGCGCGAGCCGCCCCAGCACGGTCTCGAGGTCGCGCCGCACGTCGGGGTCGGCGTTCTCGGTGATCAGCAGCGAGCAGCTGGTATGCTGGACGAAGACGTGGGCCAGGCCGCAGCGAACGCTGGAGGCGCGTACCACCTCGGCCACGGCGTCGGTGATGTCGCGGGTACCGCGTCCCGGGGTCTGGATCTCGAGGATGTGCTGGTGCGCCATGGCGTACTCCGGTTGTGGTTGCTCAGCCCGCGGATCAGGCGGCTGCCGGCGCCGCCCCCAGGCCGCCCAGCACGGCCAGCAGCTCGTCCAGCGGCGCCGGGCGTGCGAACAGGAAGCCCTGCATCAGCGGGCTGCCGTGGCCGGACAGGTAATCGGCCTGCTGGGCGGTCTCGATGCCCTCGGCCACCACCCGCAGGCCAAGGTGCTCGGCCATCGCCAGGATCGATTGTACGATCGCGGTGCCGTTGACGTCGTTCGGGGTGTCGCGGATAAAACTCTTGTCGATCTTCAGTTCGTAGAGCGGCATGCGCTTGAGGTAGGCCAGGTTCGAGTAACCGGTGCCAAAGTCGTCCACCGAGAAGCGGATGCCCAGGGCCGCCAGTTCGTGCATGCGCGCGATGGTCTGGTCCAGGTCGGACACCAGCAGGCCTTCGGTGACTTCGAAGATCAGCTGCCGAGCGGGCACGCCGGTGTCATGCAGGACCCGGGCCACCGTGTCGACGAAGTCCGGCTGGCGGAACTGGACCGGGCTGACGTTGATCGAGAGCGGCAGCGGATGGCCGGCCGCGCTAAGTCGCAGCCAGGCTTCGCAGGCCTGGCGCAGCACCCAGTTCCCCAGCGGGACGATCAGGCCGGTGTTTTCCGCGATCGGGATGAACACGTCGGGCGGCACCAGGATGCCGTCGGCGCGGCGCCAGCGCATCAGGAGTTCGGCCCCGACCGGGCGCTGGTCGCGGTCGACCTGCAGTTGCAGGTGCATGGCCAGTTCGCCCTTCTCGAGGGCATTGGCGAGGTCGCGCTCGAGGGTGAGCTTTTGCTCGGCATCGGCCAGCATGGTGGTCTCGAACAGGGCCACGCCGTTGCGGCCGCTCGCCTTGGCCTGGTACATCGCGGTGTCGGCTTCGCGCAGCAGGTCGTGGGCGGTCTGGCCGGCGCGCAGCGGCAGGGCCACGCCGATGCTGCCGGTCGAGCGGTACACGTGCTCGTCGATGGTGACTTCCTCGCCCAGCGCCGCCAGCACCTTGTGCGCCACCTTGAGCGCGGCGCTGGCGGCGAGCTCGGGGTCGTCGCCCAGGTCGCTGAGCAGGATGACGAATTCGTCGCCGCCCAGGCGCGCCACGGTGTCGCGCGCGCGCACGGTCGCCACCAGGCGCCCGGCCGCGCTGCGCAGCAGGGCGTCGCCGGTGGCGTGGCCGCGCGCGTCGTTAACGTACTTGAAATTGTCGAGGTCGATGAACAGCACGGCGCCGAGCGCGCCGCCGGCGTTGCGCGCGTCGACCAAGGCATCGAGCCGCTCGGTGAACAGGCGGCGGTTCGGCAGGCCGGTCAGCACGTCGTAGAAGGCCAGGTTGTGGATCGCCTTGGCCGAGTTGCGACGCTCGGTGATGTCGCGCCCGACCACCACCCAGTGAGTGCTGCGCCCGCCCTCGCTGGCGAAGGGCACCAGTTCCATCTCGGCCCAGAAGGCTTCGCCGGCCTTGGTGTAGAGCAGCAGTTCCGACTTGACCGGCTCGCCCCGCGCGACCGCGCGCAGCACGCGCGCCACCTCGTCCGGATCGGTGTCCTGGCCGTGCAGCAGGCGCATGCTTTTCCCGATGATCTCGTCGCGCCGGTAACCGGTGCGGCGTTCGAAGGCCTCGTTGGCCGAGATGATCGGCTGCTGCGCGCCCGGCGCGTCGACCGCCTGGGCGATCAGGACCATGTCGTTCAGGCGCGCCACCGCGGCCGAGGTCAGGCGCAGTTCGGCGTTCAGTTCGTGCAGCTTGTCCTGCTTGGATTCGAGGGTCGCGGCGAAGCCCTGCAGTTCGCCTAACGTGTCGGCCAGGCCCTTGACGAGGGCGCCGCAGGTCATCGTGATGAGCGCGCCCACGCACAGGTAGTTGAGCGTGACGATCAGGGAAGACAAGAGTTCATCCTGGCCGAGGCCGGCGACGTAGAGCTTGGCGTGGCCGGACAGGCCGAGCCCCAGGATGGTGAGGCCGCTGGCGAACAGCGCCCCCAGGGCCTGGCGGGTGCCCAGCAGGACCACCGCCAGCACGGGCGGGGCCATCAGGAAGATCTGGCTGACCGCGCCCACGCCCAGCATCAGGCCGACCCCGACCAGGAACAGCATCGCCAGGAAGTTCAGCACGCGCAGCGTGTAGGGGAGACGGTCGAACCACCAGATCGCGAAGACCCAGGCCAGGGCCACGATGTCCATCACGGCGATCGGCCAGATGCCGTCGACCAGGGCCAGGATCGCGCTGGGCACCGCGGCCAGCACGGCCAGCACCAGCACGGCCGACATCAGGGTCGAGAAAATCCGTGCGCGCCACTGGGCCAGATCGTCAAACTGTTTCATGCATCAGCCCTGTGGCGCCGGTTAACAATGTTTATCTATTGCCATCAAGATTTCAATGGAAGCAAGATTATAGTCGGAACCGGTCCCGGTAGTTGTTGCAAGTTGGCAACTGTGCAGTGCCGTTTCTAGAGGCTATGCTCCAGGCCCAGCATGCGGTTGGCTGGCACCGCCACGTCCATCAGCTTCGGACGCGGCAGGTCCAGGGCCGCCATCAGGGCCACGAACTCGTCGCGCGAGCGGCCGGCCAGGCGGGCGTTGTGGCGCTTCTCCCAGCCGATGGTGGATACCGACTGGCCACGGTAGTCGTGGCCGGGCCAGACGCGGGTGGTGTCGGGAAGCGCGAACAGCTTGGCCGTCACGCTGTCGTACAGGCTTTCCGCGCTGCCGCCCTGGAAGTCGGTGCGTCCGCAGCCGTCCACCAGCAGGGTGTCGCCGCTGAACAGGTTGCCGCGCCAGAGGTAGCACATGCTGCCGGCGGTGTGGCCGGGGGTGTGGATGACGGTGATGTGCTCGCGCCCGCCGAAGGCGACCAGGTCGCCGTCCTGCAGCTGCACTTCGGCCGGCGGGATCCCGCAGCCGCTCGGGACGCAGGCTTTCGCGCCGGTGAGTTCGCGCAACCTGCCGGCCGAGGTGACGTGGTCGGCGTGGGCATGGGTCTCCAGCACGTGGGTCAGCCTCAAACCGAGGCGCTCGAGGTGGGCGAGGTCGCGCTGCCAATGGCGGTCGACCGGGTCGATGATCACCGCATCGAGGCTGTCCGGGGCGGACAGGATGTAGGTGTAGGTCGAGGATTCGGCGTCGAACAGCTGGATCGGATTGACTTGCATGGGCTCTCCTGGGTGCGGCGTGTGTTTTACCATAGGACTGCTCGCAGGGGAAGGCGGAGGAGAACAGGATGGCGAACTTGGATTCCCGCAGTACGCCAATAAAGTTTACGGCTCCAGGGCCGCCAGCTTTTCCCTGAGCGTGGCTTCCGACAGCTCGCCCACGTGCCGGAAACGCAGCCGGCCCCCAGCATCGTAGAACAGGGTCGTCGGGAAGCCCAGCGAACCGGTGCGCGCGGCCAGCTGCCCGGCGGGGTCGACCACCACGTTCTCCATGCGCAGGCCCTGGGACGACAGGAAAGCCTGCACCGTGCTTGCCGACTCGCGCTGGTTGACGAACACGAAGCCGACGTCGGAGCGCTTGCGCTGCATCGCCGCCAGCGCCGGCATCTCGCGCCGGCAGGGCGGGCACCAGGTGGCCCACAGGTTGACCACCAGCGGCTTGCCCTGGTAGCTGCGCAGGGGCACTTCGGCGCCGTCCAGGCTGCGCACGCTGAGTTCGGGCATGGGCGCGTGCGGCGGGGCGAAGGCCGGCAGCGCCAGGTTCCCGCCCAGCCAGATCGCGATGCCCGAGAGGCTGGAGACCAACAGCGGACGGCGCAGGCCCGGCTGGCGGCGCGACAGTTCGGCGCCCACCACGCAGGCCACCAGCAGGCCGGCGGTGGCGTCGAAGCCGCCGTCGCGAAAGTCCAGCGCGCGCCAGGGGCTATCGGCGAACAGGTCGTGGTGGCGCAGCACGAACACCGCGCGCGCGGCGACGAAGCCGGCCAGCAGCATCTTCCACAGGATCGGACCGGGATCGAGCGCGCGGCGCCGGCGGAACCACTCGGCCAGCAGGTTGGCCGCCAGGATGCCGCCGACCACCAGCAGCACGCCCGTGGGCAGGATAAAGGGACCTAGTGTGACGGCATCCATCGGGATCTGTTCCTTGTTGAGACAGCCCGACGATACCCGGCGAAACTTAACAGAAGATTAATCCCGTTCCGGTTCCGACTCCACCGGCACGTAGCGCGAAACCATGATGCGGTCGATGCGGTTGCCGTCCATGTCCATGACCTCGAAGCGGAAGCCGTCCCAATCGACGATCTCGGCGGGCTTGGGGATGTAGCCGAGCTGGTAGAGCATGAAGCCGGCCAGGGTGTGGTAGGCGCCTTCGTCCTCGCCGGGAAATTCGGCGGCAGTCTCGAGCAGGTCGCGGAAGCGGTCGAGCGACACCCCGCCGTCCACCAGCCAGCTGCCGTCCGGGCGCTGCACGGCGTCGGCGTCGTGCTCCTCGCCGGCCACGGTGACGTCGCCCACCAGGGCGCTCATGACGTCGCTGAGCGTGACCATGCCCTGGATGTCGCCGTACTCGTCGACGATCAGGGCCAGTTCGGCGCGGTTCTTCTTGAACATCTCGAGCAGGGCCATGGCGCTCACGGTCTCCGGCACGTACAGCAGTTCCTGCACCGCGCCGTCGAGGTCGACCCCGTCGAGCGAACCGGTACGCACGGCCTGGCCGAACAGGTCGCGCGCCATCACGTAGCCGAGGATGTGCGAGCGGTCGCCCCGGCACACCGGGAAGCGGCTGTAGGGATTGCCGGCGATGGTTTCCAGGTTCTGCTGGCGGTCTTCGTCGAGGTCGAGGATCACCAGGTCGACGCGCGGCGTCATCAGGGACTTGAGGTGCTGGTCGTCCAGGCGCAGGGCGCGCTGCACGATGTCGTATTCGGTCTTTTCGAACACGCCGGTGTCGGCGCCTTCCTTGATGCTGCCGATGATGTCTTCCTCGGTCGGCGCTTCTTCCTTGGCTTCGCGGATGCCGATCAGGCGCACGATCGCGTTGGTGCTCAGGGACAGGAACTTGACGAAGGGCGCCATCATCACCGACAGCAGGCGCAGCGGCTGCGAGATCAGGGTGGCCACCGCTTCCGGGAAGGCCATGGCGATGCGCTTCGGGACCAGTTCGCCGAAGATGATCGAGGCGATGGTGATCGAGATGACGACTATGCCGAGCGCGACTTCGCGCGCATAGGGGCCGATCACCGGCACCGTGGCCAGTTCGGGCGTGAGGTGGGTAACCAGCGAAGCCTCGCCGAACGCACCGTTGAAAATGCCGATCAGGGTGATCCCGACCTGCACGGTCGAGAGGAAGTGACTGGGGTCGTCGGCCAGCTTGAGGGCCGCGCGCGCGCCCAGGCTGCCTTCTTCGGCGCGCCGTTCCAGGCGCATGCGCTTGGCCGAGACCAGTGCCAACTCGCTCATGGCGAACACTCCGTTCATCAGGATGAGGAAGGAGATGATCAGTATGTCGGTCAACACTGGCGCGGGGCCTCCGTCGGACTATCCGGGCCGCGACCGGTTACGCGCAGACGTGGCGTACGCCACATCATCGCATGCCGGAGGGGGTTTCCGCCACACGAATTGTCAAGTTGATATCTTCAGCCTGCCGGGCGGAAATGCTTGTCGATGCCGGCCCAGCACTGCTGGTAGTCGGCCTGCAGCTGCGGCGAGGACAGCGCGTACGCGGTCGGCGCGATCACGTGGCGGGTCTCGAACATGAAGGCCATGGTGTCCGCCACCTTGTGCGGACGGCTGGTGTCGGCGCTGCTGGCCTTGTCGAAGGTGGCGGCGTCCGGACCGTGCCCGCTCATGCAGTTGTGCAGGCTGGCGCCACCCGGCACGAAGCCCTCGGCCTTGGCGTCGTAGGCGCCGTGGATCAGGCCCATGAATTCGCTGGCCACGTTGCGGTGGAACCAGGGCGGGCGGAAGGTGTCTTCGCCGACCAGCCAACGCGGCGGGAAGATCACGAAGTCGAGCGTGTCCACGCCCGGGGTGTCGCTGGGCGCCTGCAGCACCAGGAAGATCGACGGGTCGGGGTGGTCGTAGCTGATCGAGCCGATCGTGTTGAAGTGGCGCAGGTCGTACTTGTAGGGGGCGTAGTTGCCATGCCAGGCCACCACGTCGAGCGGGGAGTGGCCAATGCTTGCGCGCCACAGGCCGCCGCAGAACTTGGCCACCAGTTCGAACTCGCCTTCCAGGTCCTCGTAGCGCGCGCAGGGCGTGAGGAAGTCGCGCGGGTTGGCCAGGCCGTTCGAGCCGATCGGCCCCATGTCGGGCAGCCGCAGGAGCGCGCCGAAGTTCTCGCAGATGTAGCCGCGCGCCTGGCCGTCGGGCAGTGCGACCCGGAAGCGCACGCCGCGCGGGATCACGGCGATCTCCTGCGGCTCCACCTCCAGCAGGCCGAGTTCGGTGGCGATCGACAGCCGGCCCTGTTGCGGCACCACCAGCAGTTCGCCGTCCGCGCTGTAGAAATAGCGCCCCTCCATGTCGCGGTTGGCGGCGTACAGGTGGATCGCGCAGCCGCTCATCGATTCGGGCGAGCCGTTGCCGGCCATGGTGACCCAGCCATCCAGGAAATCGGTCGGCGCGTCCGGCATGGGCAGGGGGCTCCAGCGCAGCTGGTTGGGCGGCGCCGGGGAGTCGAAGCGCGAGACGATGCGGCCGGCGCCGATCGGGGTGAAGCTGCCGTGCACGGCGGCCGGGCGGATCCGGTACAGCCAGGAGCGGCGGTTGTGGTGGCGCGGCGCCGTGAAGGCGCTGCCCGAGAGCTGCTCGGCGTACAGGCCGTAGGCCACGCGCTGCGGCGAGTTGCGGTGCTGCGGCAGGGCGCCGGGCAGGGCTTCGGTGGCGAACTCGTTGCCGAATCCGCTCATGTATCCGCTCATGTCGGGGATGGAGGGGCTCATGCTCACTCTCAGGTGCTTGAATGACGCTACTCTAGAAGAATCGCGCATGTTTTACGAGATGAATAGAAAAATGTAGACTATTCACCATCTAAATACTACTGGCCGCGCGCGCATGCCGCGCCCACAATGCAGCCCTGACAAAAGCGCCATGATCGAACCGCACAGCATCGACCTGAATTTGCTCTCGGTATTCCAGGAAGTCTACCGGGAACGCCAGATTTCCTCGGCCGCGCGCAGGCTGGGGCTGAGCCAGTCGGCGGTGAGCAATGCGCTGGCGCGGCTGCGGCGCAGCTTCGGCGACGAATTGTTCGTGCGCACCGCCAGCGGCATGCAGCCGACCCCGCTGGCGACGCAGATGGCCGAGCCGATCGGGGTGGCGATGGCCCAGGTGGCGCTGGCGCTGAACCAGCGCAGCCGCTTCGATCCGGCCACCAGCGGCAGGCGCTTCGTGCTGGCGATGACGGACGTGGGCGAGATCTACTTCATGCCGACCCTGATCGAGCGCTGCAAGCTGCTGGCGCCGCAGGTCGAGATCAGTTCGGTTCGGGCGGGCAGCCTGGCGCTGAAGGAGGAAATGGAAGGCGGGCGGGTGGACCTGGCGGTGGGGCCCTTCGAGGACATCTCGGAAGCGCTGTACCAGCGCCAGTTGTTCCGCCAGCCCTATGTGACGATGTTCCGCAAGGGCCATCCGCTGGGAAAGGGCGAGCCGAGCCTGGCGCGTTTCGTGCGGGCCGAGCACATGCTGGTCGATGCGAGCGAGAGCCCCTACGACCGCATCAACGCGCTGCTGGCGCGCGCCGGCGTGGGGCCGACGGTGCGCTTCCGGGTGCCGCATTTCACCGCGGTGCCGTATATGGTGGCGACGTCCGACCTGGTGGTGACGGTGCCGCAGAAGCTGGCCGAACGGGCCGCCGCGCCCTTCGGCCTGGAATGGATCGTGCCGCCGTTGGAGCTGCCCGCGCTGCAGACCAACGTGTTCTGGCACCGGCGCTACAACCAGGATCCGGGCAACCAGTGGCTGCGCGGCTTGCTGGCGGAAGTATTTGCAGAATGAGCCGCAGTTTTACCTGCGCGGCCGTGGAGACGGCCGCTGACCAACGACACTACAAGGAAGAGAAATATGGCAGACCTGTTTGAGAACCCCATGGGCCTGATGGGCTTCGAGTTCGTCGAGTTCGCCTCGCCGACGCCGGGCGTGCTCGAAGAAGTGTTCGAGAAGCTGGGCTTCACCAAGGTGGCGGTGCACCGCTCGAAGCAGGTGGCCTTGTACCGCCAGGGCGGCATCAACTTCATCATCAACAACGAGCCGAAGAGCTACGCCGCCTACTTCGCCGCCGAGCATGGCCCGTCGGCCTGCGGCATGGCCTTCCGCGTCAAGGATTCGCACAAGGCCTATGCGCGCGCGCTGGAACTGGGCGCCCAGGCGGTCGAGATCCCGACCGGCCCGATGGAACTGCGCCTGCCGGCCATCAAGGGCATCGGCGGCGCGCCGCTGTACCTGATCGACCGCTTCGAAGAGGGCAAGTCCATCTACGACATCGACTTCGAATTCATCGACGGCGTCGACCGCAATCCGGTCGGCCACGGCCTGAAGATCATCGATCACCTGACCCACAACGTGTATCGCGGCCGCATGGCCTTCTGGGCCGGCTTCTACGAGAAGCTGTTCAACTTCCGCGAGATCCGCTACTTCGACATCAAGGGCGAGTACACGGGCCTCACCTCGAAGGCGATGACGGCGCCGGACGGCATGATCCGCATCCCGCTGAACGAAGAGGGCAAGGCAGGCGGCGGCCAGATCGAGGAATTCCTGATGCAGTTCAACGGCGAAGGCATCCAGCACATCGCCCTGCTCACCGACGACCTGATCAAGACCGTGGACAGCCTGCGCGAGGCCGGCGTGCCCCTGATGAAGGCCCCGCCCGACACCTACTACGAAATGCTGGACGGGCGCGTGCCGGGCCACGGCGAGAACGCCGAGGAACTCAAGGCGCGCGGCTTGCTGCTGGACGGCGCGGTCAAGGACGGCAAGCCGCGCCTGCTGCTGCAGATCTTCTCGGAGACCCAGCTCGGCCCGGTGTTCTTCGAATTCATCCAGCGCAAGGGCGACGACGGTTTCGGCGAAGGCAACTTCAAGGCCCTGTTCGAGTCGATCGAGCGCGACCAGCTGCGCCGTGGGGCGATTGCAGGGGCGACTGCCGCTGCGTGAGGGCGCGGTTGATCGCGCAGAATTGGGCTCCCGCCTTCGCGGGAGCGACGTAAGCTCGTTCGCAGGAATCCTGCTCCGGATAAGCCAGCGCATATAATCGATGTCGTCCCGGCGCAGGCCGGGACCCAAGGCCCCTCGCGAACCACTAACCCACGCCGGCCGCCCGGTTTTGCTATGCTGAGCGCTTTGCACCAGTCAAAGCCCCATGCTCGCCGCCTTCACCATCCTGCTGCTGTTCCAGTGCCTTGGCGAAGGCCTGGTCTTCCTGCTGGCGCTGCCGATTCCCGGCCCGGTCGCCGGCATGCTGCTCCTGATGGCCGCCCTGATCGCCTCGCCGGCGCTGGAAAAGCGCATCGAGGAGGCGGCCAATACCCTGCTGTCGCACCTGTCCGTGCTGTTCGTGCCGGCCGGCGTCGGCATCATTGCCACCGCCGCCAGCGGCAGCGGCCACTGGTTCGCGATCCTGGCCTCGCTGGTCGCCAGCACCGCGCTGACGCTGGCGGTCACAGGCTTGCTGCTGCGCGGGCTCGGCAAGCGGGACGGCGATGCCTGAACTGCGCGATTTCACGGAATTCTGGGTCTACCTGTCGGCCTCGCCCCTGCTGGGCCTGACCATGACCCTGTGCGCCTACCTGGCCGCGCAGCGCATCACCGCCTTCTTCAAGGGGGCGCCGCTGGCCAATCCAGTGGCGATCGCGATCGCGCTGGTCGCCGGCGTGTTGTGGATGTCCGGCATGTCCTACCAGCGCTATTTCTCAGGCGCCCAGTTCGTGCACTTCCTGCTCGGCCCGGCCACCGTGGCCCTGGCGCTGCCCCTGGTGCGCCAGTTGCCGCGCCTGCGCCGCG
The DNA here is from genome assembly GCF_046293535.1 of Massilia sp. NCBI lineage: Bacteria > Pseudomonadati > Pseudomonadota > Betaproteobacteria > Burkholderiales > Oxalobacteraceae > Massilia > Massilia sp. The sequence goes on from NZ_JBKBOV010000033.1 coordinate 27,381, forward strand.
CCTTTGTGCCGCTGGCCTTCGCCCTGGTGCTGGGATCGGTGACGGCGATCGTCTCGAGCGTGGCGATCGCGCTGCTGCTGGACGCCACGCCGCAGCTGGCCGCCACCCTGGGGCCGAAATCGGCCACCTCGCCGATCGCGATGGCGGTGTCGGAAAGCCTGGGCGGCATCCCCGCCCTGACGGCGGCGCTGGTGATCGGCACCGGCATCTTCGGGGCGATCGCCGGCCCCTGGCTGTTCGACCGCCTGCAGATCGCCTCGCCGGCGGCGCGCGGCTTCGCCCTCGGCCTGGCGGCGCACGGCATCGGCACGGCCCGGGCCTTCAACTCCAGCGCGGAGATGGGCGCTTTTGCCGGACTGGCCATGGGCCTGAACGGTGCGCTGACGGCCCTGATCGCCCCGGTGCTGGTGCCGGCGCTGCTGCGCTGGCTGGCCTGAACATTCCTACGGGCAGCGTCGCGCCCTCAATTCCCTCAAATCGTTAGACTCCGCCTATTTGGATACAAGGAGTCTTTCGTGACGACGGCAAGCAAGCGAATCAGCCTCGGGCTGCAAGGCGGCGGTACCTACGGCGCCTACACGTGGGGCGTGCTCGACCGCCTGCTGCAGGAAGAGCGGCTCGAGATCGCCGCCCTCAGCGGCGCCAGCGCCGGCGCCATCAATGCCGCGGTGGTGGCCGACGGCATGGCCCACGGGGGCGGGCGCGAGGGAGCCCGGCGCGCGCTGGCCCGTTTCTGGCACGCGCTGGCGGGCACCGCCATGTTCAGCCCCCTGCAGCGCACTCCGGCCGACCACCTGGCGGGCGGCTTCACCATGCGCCATTCGCCGGCCTACCAGATGCTGGAGATGGCGGGGGCGCTGGCGGGCGCGGTGCGGGAAATGCCGCTGACGGCGAACCCGCTGCGCCAGTTCCTGAGCGTGATGATCGATTTCGACCGGGTGCGCGCCTGCGAGCAACTGCAGGTGATGGTGAGCGCGACCAACCTCAAGACCGGCAGCGGCAAGCTGTTCTTGCGCGAGGAACTCGACGCCCAGCGCCTCATGGCGTCTGCGTGCCTGCCGACCGTGTTCGCCGCCGCCGAAGTCGACGGCGAACTGTACTGGGACGGCAGCTACGTGGCCAATCCGCCGCTGGCGCCACTGGTGGAGGCGGGCGCCGAAGACCTGCTGGTGGTGCAGATCAATCCGGTGGCGCGCAACGAGGTGCCGCGCAGCATGGCCGACATCAGCAACCGCGCCAACGAGATCGCCTTCAACATCAGCTTCCTGCGCGAGGTGAACGCCTTGCTGCACAGCGGCGCGGTGCCGGACGAGGAGGTCGGCGATTCGACCGTGGTGGCGCCGGTACGCCTGCACCTGATCAGCGCCGCCCACGCGCTGAAGGAACTGAGCATCTCGAGCAAGTTCAATGCCGAGCCGCGCTTCCTGCAGATGCTGCACGACCGCGGCGTGGCCGCGGCCGACGCCTGGCTGGCCAGGCATTTCGACGATATCGGGCGGCGCACGACGCTCGATCCCGCCATGGTGTTCCGTCCCTGAGCGGACCAAAGAAAAACCGGCCAGGCGGCCGGTTTGCAGGGCGTCGCGGACCGGCCGGGCAGCATCAGGCCGGGTTCGACTTCCAGGTCTTCTTCGGTCCGAAGGCCTTGACGGCGAACAGCGCGCTGGCCAGGCCGACCACCAGGGCTGCGCCGCTGCCGCCGAAGCCGACCGCATGCTCCTTGGCCAGTTTGCCGGCCTTCGGTCCCACCAATTGCATGCGGCGGCGCGTCATCTGGACGCCCAGCTCGGACAGGGCCTCGCGGCTCAGCTTGGCCTCGGCATGCGGCAGCAGCGTGGTTTCCTCGTCGGCCACGTGGTGCATCACGTCGCGCATCAGTTCCATCACCAGCTTGTCGTGGCGCGGGTCGGAGCCGCTGGTGCGGCGCAGTTCGGCGATCATGCGGCGCATCTCCATGTGCTCGGGCTCGGCCTTGTGCATGAAGGGTTCGCCCGAGTCGCGCTGGCGCATCACCGGGTAGAAGATTTCTTCCTCGAGGGTCGCGTGGATTTCCAGCGCGTCGCAGATGGTGTCGGCCAGCGCCTTCTTGACGCGCGGCGGCTTGTCCTTTTCGTACTGGTGGAAGGTGACCATCACGTGCGAATGGTCGAAGCGGATCATGTTGGTAATCGTCGGGCTCAGCTTGTTCAGGTTAAACATTGGTACCCCCTTTGTGGTCAACTATTCAACATGGTAGTGCGCTGCGGCTCGTCATTACTGTAGGAGTGCGCGCCGCGCCCTTGTCGGCCTGGTCCCCACGGCGGCGCGCGTCCAGGCCCGCAGTCTCGCGGCAAAGTGTAAAGTGGCCCGAAAAATACTCTTATTTATCAATTCCAACATTTCCATCAAGTTCCTTAATTGTCGCTCTAGTCCTACAAAGATACGCGCGAACACCTGATCCTCACCGCATGGTTGAACTGCCAACATGAGATATACGGTTGCCGGTCACGGCCGGCGCCATTGGTACGGTGTCGCCCCCGGCGCGCCCAATGACTCAACACCGGAGGAATTGTCCATGTTTGCACACAACAAACGCCTGCAGTACACGGTCCGCGTCAGCGAACCGAATCCAGCGCTCGCCAACCTGATGCTGGAACAGTTCGGCGGCCCCCAGGGCGAACTCGCCGCGGCCATGCGCTACTTCACCCAGGCCGTCTCGGAAGACGATCCGGGCCGCAAGGACATGCTGTTCGACATCGCCACCGAGGAACTCAGCCACCTCGAGGTGATCGGCCACATCGTCGCCATGCTGAACAAGGGCGCCAAGGGCCGCCTGGCCGAAGCCGTGGACACCGAAGCCGAAATGTACCGGGCCATCACCGGACCCGGCAACGACAGCCACATCACCCAGGTGCTGTACGGCGCCGGCACGCCGCTGGTGAATTCGGCCGGCGTGCCCTGGACCGCGGCCTACATCGATTCGATCACCGAACCGACCGCCGACCTGCGCTCGAACATCGCGGCCGAGGCGCGCGCCAAGATCGTCTACGAGCGCCTGATCGCGCTCACCGACGACCCGGGCGTGAAGGAGGCGCTGGGCTTCCTGATGACGCGCGAAGTGGCGCACCAGAAGTCCTTCGAGAAGGCGCTGTACGCCATCGAGCCGAACTTCCCGGCGGGCAAAATGCCGGCCGATCCGCGCTTTGCCAGCGTCTACTACAACATGTCGCAGGGTCCGGGCGAAATGCGCGGCCCCTGGAACCAGGGCGCCGACTGGGACTTCGTCACCGACCGCGAGAAGCAGATGGCGGTGGACGGCGGCTCCGGCGAGGCCGAGGTGGCCCTGCCGAGCGGCGACATCGACATCCTCAAGCAGATGGCGATGCGCACCATGTCCGACCCGATGTCCTCGCCGCGCACCGGTGCCGAACTCGGGATGAGCATGCAGTCCGCCGGCGGTGGTACGATGGCCGGGCAATCGGGCAGCGCCATGGGTAGCGCCGAGCTCGGCTCGAAAGGCGGGCAGCTCGACGACACCGGCATGAGCAAGCCGCAGGACAAAGGCACCGCCAAGGGCATGAAGGCCATGAAGAAGTAAGCACGCGCCGCGCGGCCCGGTACGGTCCGGCGCCGCGCGGCTTCTCGACGGGAATTGCATGAACACGAATGCGGACAAGGCGCATGACAACCGGCTGATCGCAGCGCGGGCGCTGCTGCGCACGCTGACGGTGCGCCGCGTCGTTGGTTTTCTCCTCTGCAGCATCGGCTGCATCCTGCTGCTCGGCAGCCTGGTCGAACAGCTCATGAACGCGAATCCCAAGATGCACCGCGCCCTGCTGGGCGGCGCCACCGCCGCGGCCGCCACGGCGCTGGGCACCTTGCCGGTCTTGTTCGCACAGAATTTCTCGAAACGCAGCTACGACTGCTTCCTCGGCTTCGGCGCCGGCGTGATGCTCGGCGCGACCGCGTTCTCGCTCGTGATCCCGTCGATCGCCGCGGCCAAGGCCGCGGGCGCCGGCAGCTGGGAAGCGAGCCTGATGACCGGCGCGGGCATCATGGCGGGGGCGGGCGCGATCCTGCTGCTCAGCCGCGCGGTGCAGTCCGAGCGCGTCCTCGCGCAGGGCGACGCCGGCGTATCGATCCGCCGCGCCTGGCTGTTCGTCTGGGCCGTGGCCCTGCACAACCTGCCCGAAGGCATGGCGATCGGGGTCGGCTACGCCGGCATCGACATCGACAAGGCCAACGCCCTGGCCACCGGGATTTCGATCCAGGACGTGCCGGAAGGCCTGGTGGTGGCGCTGGCCCTGCGCACGGTCGGCTACAGCCGCCTGACCGCGGTCGGCCTGGGCGTGGTCTCGGGCCTGATCGAACCGGTGGCGGCGGTCGCCGGCGTCGCGCTGATCGGCATCGCCGCCGGCTTGCTGCCCTTCGCGCTGGCGGCAGCGGGCGGCGCCATGCTCCTGGTGATCGTCAACGACGTGATTCCCGAATACCGCCAGAACGGCAACGGCACCTTCGCCAGCATCGCGCTGGTGTTCGGCTTCATCCTGATGACGGTGCTCGACACGGCGCTGGCCTGAGCCTGGGCGGGGGTGCCGCCGCTCAAGCCGCTCCCAGGTGCCGGGCGAACCAGTCGCAGGCGGCCTGGGCGACCTCGTCCAGCTTGCCGGTTCCTCGAACAGCTGGCCGGCCCCGGGCACCAGGAGCCGCTTGTCGCAGCGGAGCAGCCGGAGGCCTGGCGGTTCGGTTCGACCACCACGGCGTCGTCGCCGCTGGCGGTCAGGAGGGTGAGGCGATCACCGCGCCCAGCGCGTGCGCACTGGCCAGGTGCCTTCGAGCCGGGTGGTCCCGGCGTCGAGCGTGACGGGTTGCGTACGCATCATGGCGGCTCGGGGGAAGACATCGGTTTGACCGCGTCGCGGCCTGAAAATTCACCATGGCTATGGATATGATGCGCTTGACTTCATAAATATGACGAGCGTAATATGAGGCTCATCATATTTTGGAGCGTCCCATGAGCACGTCCGCCAAGGCCAGCAAACGCGAGCAGTCCCATCACCGCATCGTCGAAGCGGCCAGTCGCGCCGTGCGGCGCCATGGATACGCCGGCGTCGGCGTGGCCGAGGTCATGAAAGAGGCTGGCCTCACCCATGGCGGCTTCTACGCCCATTTCGATTCGCGCGACGCCTTGCTGGTCGAGGCGATCGAGCATGCGGGCGCCATCAGCAGCGCGCTGCTGGACGAGCGGATCGCGGCGCGCACCGGCGACGCCGGCAATGCCTTGCAGGCGCTGATCGAGCTTTACCTGTCCGACGAACACCTGGCGCATCCGGAAGACGGGTGCGTGGTCGGCGCGCTGGCGAGCGAAATGCCGCGCCAGGAAGAGTCGGTGCGCGCGGCCTCGGCGCAGCGGGTCGACCGCCTGGTGCGCCGGGTTGCCGCAACGCTTCCCGGCGACGCCGACCCCGGCCTGGCGGGCGTGATTGCCGGCGCCCTGGTGGGCAACCTGCAACTGGCGCGGATCCATGGTGACAATGCCGAGGGCAGGGCGGCGTTGGCGGCCGCCCGCCGCTCCCTGGTGGCGCTGTTCGCTTTCCGGGTCGGGTGAGGTGGGGGCGGAGTCTTCAGCGACAGATAATATGATTCAAATCATATGATCCCGATCATATATTTGACCCATCATATGATGAGAATCATATGATGGGCATCATGCGCTAATTCCGTTCAGTTAGCAGAAAAACGTCACTCCGGCGAAGGCCGGAGCCCGAGCCAAGCGCTTCGATAGCGCACGCAGAACCTGGATTCCGGCGTTCGCCCACTGCTGTCCGGGATAATCGCTCACTCTACATTAATAGGGGTTTAGGGAAGCGGTGGCCGTGTAAGAGTAGCCAACAAACAAACTTTAAGCCTCTAACTCGTCGTACGCGCCACTGGCGTGCATGACGTGCATACGCCGAGCGGAAAGAAAAACGCCCCGGGGCGCCAGGCGCCGCGGGGCGTTTGCTCGGGCAGGCGAGGCGCCTCAGTCGCGAATTTCGAGCGCCCGGTTCAGGCTCAGCGCCGCCAGCGAACCGACCGCACCCGAGAGCAGGTACAGCGACACGTAGCCGAGGCCGAAGTGCGCCGACAGTCCCAGTGCGACCAGCGGAGCGAAGGCCGCGCCCACCAGCCAGGCCAGGTCCGAGGTCAGGGCCGCGCCGGTGTAGCGGTACTGCTGCTTGAAGTTCGCGGTCACCGCGCCGGCGGCCTGGCCGTACGACAGGCCCAGCAGCACGAAACCGACCAGGATGAAGGTGTTCTGGCCGGTCACGCCGCCATCCATCAGCGACGGCACCGCCAGAGAGAACAGGCCGATCAGCACGGCCAGGGTGCCCAGGGTGGTGCGGCGGCCGACCTTGTCGGCGATGAAGCCGGAGGCCAGGACGGCCAGCACCGCCAGGCCGGCGCCGCCCATCTGCACCAGCAGGAACTCGTCCATCGGACGGGTGTCGTAGAGCTGAATCCAGGACAGCGGGAACACGGTCACCAGGTGGAACAGCGCGTAGCTGGCCAGGGCCGCGAGGGCGCCGATGGCGATGTTGCTGCCCTGCGACTTCACCAGTTCGCCGACCGGGGCCGGGTCGAGTTCATGGGCATCCAGCAGGCGCGAGTACTCGCTGGTGGAGACCAGGCGCAGGCGCGCGAACAGGGCCACGATGTTGATCGCGAAGGCGCAGAAGAACGGGAAGCGCCAGCCCCACACCAGGAAGTCGTCCTGCGACAGGTTGGCCACCAGGTAGGCGAACAGGCCGGCGGCGATCAGGAAGCCGACCGGAGCCGCCAGCTGGCCCAGCATCGCATAGAAGCCGCGCTTGTTCTCCGGGGCCGAGAGGGCCAGCAGCGAGGGCAGGCCGTCCCACGAGCCGCCCTGGGCGACGCCCTGGCCGATGCGCATCAGCGCCAGGATGACGATGGCGGTCGCGCCGATCCGGTCGTAGGACGGCAGGAAGGCGATCACGCAGGTGCTGGTGCCCATCAGGAACAGGGCGACCGTGAGCTTGATTTCGCGGCTGAACCGGGTCTGCAGCCACATGAACACCACCGTGCCCAGGGGGCGCGCGATGAATGCGAACGAAAAAACGATAAACGAGTAGAGTGTGGCTTCGAGCCGGTCCGCCCACGGGAAAAATATCGCGGGGAACACCAGAACTGAAGCGATCGCGTAGACGAAGAATTCGAAATATTCCGAGGCGCGGCCGATGACCACGCCGACGGCAATTTCTCCCGGGTGGATCTCGCCGTCCCGGGCGTTGATGTTGCGGGCCCCGCTGGTAGGGTGGGTGATGGGAGCGGCACCTGCGCCGCCGTACGTCGTCGTGCTTTGCATATCTTCGTCTCCTTGGGGTCAACCCGGCCTGCTGCAGTTCGAGCGTCGCACCCTGTTCTATTGTTTTAGCGCCATCCCAGCGATGTCGTAATTGCAATATAGCAAGGGTGGGACAAAGTGTCCAATGGTTGCCGTAGGCCGTTGGCGTTACAGTAGCATGTTCTTATTCCCATGTAACGTTAGATACCTAGCATGATTCCTAAAATTGTCCGCCGCGGACTCCCATTACTTCCGCTTGCAGCGCTGGCCGGCTGCAACACGGTCGTCATGAATCCCACCGGCGATATTGCAAAGCAGCAGGCAGACCTGATCACGATCTCGGTTCTGCTCATGTTGATCATCATCGTCCCGGTGATGATTCTGACGGTCCTGTTCGCGTGGCGTTACCGCAAGGGCGCCAACGCGAAGTACGAACCCGATTGGGACCACTCGACCAAGCTCGAGCTCGTGATCTGGGGCGCGCCGCTCCTGATCATCATCGTTCTCGGCCTGATCACCTGGGTCTCGACCCACAAGCTGGACCCCTATCGTCCGCTCGACCGTCTCGACGAGAACCGCCCGATCCCGGCTTCGACCAAGCCGCTCGAAGTGCAGGTGGTGGCGCTCGACTGGAAGTGGCTGTTCATCTATCCGGAGCAGGGCATCGCCTCGGTGAACGAACTGGTCACCCCGATCGACGTGCCGATCCGCTTCAAGATCACCTCGTCGACCGTGATGAACACGTTCTACATCCCGACGCTGGCCGGCATGATCTACGCGATGCCGGGCATGGAGACGACCCTGAACGCGGTGCTGAACAAGACCGGCGACTACAAGGGCCTGTCCGCCAACTTCAGCGGCGAGGGCTTCTCGCACATGTACTTCGCCTACAAGGGCGTGACCGGCGGCGAGTTCGACGCCTGGGTGCAGCAGATGAAGACCAAGCCGGGCGTGCTGGACCGCGCCGACTACCTGAGCCTGGAAAAGCCTTCCGTGCGTGAGCCGGTGCGCTATTACGGCCAGGTGGAAACCGCGCTGTTCAACCGCATCCTGAACCGCTGCGTGGCCGAAGGCAACGTCTGCATGAACGAGCAGATGTCCCAGGACCACAAGCGCAATGCGATCGCGGCCGCGGCCAAGCGCCTGCCGAGCAAGGCCCAGTTGGAGCAGATGGCGCAACTGGCGGAAGCGGAAATGTGCATCACGCCGGAAGCCGGTGGTCCGGCAGTCGGCACTCCTAATTATTCTGTGAAGAAGTAATCATGCAAGAATCTCTCGACCTGACGAAGCTTATCTTCGGTCGGCTCAGCTGGGACGCGATTCCGTTCCACGATCCGATCCTGCTAGCGACCTTCGCTGGCGTGGTGGTCGGTGGTGCGGCCCTGGTGGGCCTGATCACCTACTTCCGCCAGTGGGGCAACTTGTGGAACAACTGGTTTACCAGTATCGACCACAAGAAAATCGGTATCATGTACATGATCCTCGGCCTCATCATGTTCCTGCGCGGCTTTGCCGACGCCTTGATGATGCGCGCCCAGCAGGCTTTCGCCTTCGGCGCCAACAAGGGCTTCCTGCCGCCCGACCACTACGACCAGATCTTCACCGCCCACGGCGTGATCATGATCTTCTTCGTGGCGATGCCGTTCGTGACGGGCCTGATGAACTACGTCGTGCCGCTGCAGATCGGCGCCCGCGACGTCGCCTTCCCGTTCCTGAACAACTTCTCGTTCTGGATGACCACCATGGGCGCCGTGCTGGTCATGGCCTCGCTGTTCGTGGGTGAATTCGCACGTACCGGCTGGCTGGCCTATCCGCCGCTGTCGGGCATCCTGGCAAGTCCAGGGGTCGGCGTCGACTACTACATCTGGTCATTGCAGATCGCGGGCGTCGGCACATTGCTGTCCGGCGTGAACCTGATCGTCACCATCGTCAAGATGCGCGCGCCGGGCATGGGCCTGATGAAGATGCCCGTCTTCGTCTGGACCTCGCTGTGCACCAACATCCTGATCGTGATCACCTTCCCGATCCTGACCGCCGTGCTGGCCATGCTGGGCATGGACCGCCTGTTCGACACCGCGTTCTTCACGAACGACCGTGGCGGCAACGCGATGATGTACGTGAACCTGATCTGGATCTGGGGCCACCCGGAGGTGTACATCCTGATCCTGCCGGCCTTCGGCATCTTCTCGGAAGTCGTCTCGACCTTCTGCGGCAAGCGCCTGTTCGGCTACACCTCGATGGTCTACGCGACCTGCGTCATCATGGTGCTCTCGTACCTGGTGTGGCTGCACCACTTCTTCACCATGGGCAGCGGCGCGAGCGTCAACTCGTTCTTCGGCATCACCACGATGATCATCTCGATCCCGACCGGCGCGAAGATCTTCAACTGGCTGTTCACCATGTACCGCGGCCGGATCCGCTTCGAATTGCCGATGATGTGGACCGTGTCGTTCATGCTGACCTTCGTCATCGGCGGCATGACCGGCGTGATGCTGGCGATCCCGGCGGCCGACTTCGTGCTGCACAACTCGCTGTTCCTGATCGCGCACTTCCACAACGTGATCATCGGCGGCGTCGTGTTCGGCCTGTTCGCCGGCTTCAACTACTGGGCACCGAAGATGTTCGGCGTCAAGCTGAACCAGTTCTGGGGCCATGTGTCCTTCTGGCTGTGGTCGATCGGCTTCTGGGTTGCTTTCACCCCGCCGTACATCCTGGGCTTCATGGGCGTCACCCGCCGCATGAGCCACTTCGAGGATCCGTCGATCCAGTGGCTGTTCCAGATTTCGCTGGTCGGCACCCTGATGATCGCCGGCGGTATCGGCGCGCTGCTGCTGCAATGCTTCTTCACCTGGAAAGACCGCGCCAAGCTGCGCGACGTCACCGGCGACCCGTGGGATGGCCGTACGCTGGAGTGGGCGACCTCGTCGCCTCCGCCGGACTACAACTTCGCCTTCACCCCGGTGGTGCACGACAACGACACCTTCGCCGACATGAAGAAGAACGGCTACCAGCGTCCGCTGAAGGACTTCGTGGCGATCCACATGCCCAAGAACACCTGGGCAGGCTTCGTGATCTCGGCGCTGTCGGCGGTGGTGGGCTTCGCGATCATCTGGCACATGTGGCTGCTGCTGGTCGTGTCCTTCGTCGCCATGATGGCCGCGATCATCGTCCACACGTTCAACTACAAGCGCGATTACTACATCCCGGCGGAAGAAGTGGCCCGTACCGAGGAAGCGCATACCCGACTGCTGAAGAGCTACGTCTGAAACGATTATGGCAAATAATGTAACCATGAACGGCGGCCTGACCGCCGACGAGGTGACCGCGCGCTACATGGTGCGCGAGCACCATCCGGAGCAGGGCACGCTGCTGGGCTTCTGGATCTACCTGATGAGCGACTGCCTCATCTTCGCGTCCCTGTTCGCCACCTACGCGGTGCTGGGCCGTAACTACGCCGGCGGTCCGACCGGCGCCGAGCTGTTCGACCTGACGCTGATCGCGATTAACACCGCCTTCCTGCTGCTGTCGTCGATCACCTTCGGTTTCGCGATGATCTCGGCCCAGGCCAAGAAGAAGGGCGCGACCCTGCTCTGGATGGGCGTGACCGGCGTGCTGGGCGTGGCCTTCCTGGCGCTCGAGATCTACGAGTTCTACCACCTGATCCACCAGGGTGCGGGTCCGCAGCGTAGCGGCTTCCTGACGGCGTTCTTCGCGCTGGTCGGCACCCACGGCCTGCACGTGCTGTTCGGCGCGATCTGGCTGGTCGTGCTGATGGTCCAGCTGGCCAAGTTCGGCATCAACACCGAGAACTTCCGTCGCCTGCAATGCCTGTCGCTGTTCTGGCACTTCCTGGACGTGGTCTGGATCGGCGTGTTCACCTTTGTCTACCTGATGGGAGTGCTGCCATGAGCGACCACATCCACCACCACGAGGTCGATCACGACGGCCATACCAGCTTCGTGACCCACTACTCGATGAAGGACTACGCGATCGGCTTCGTGCTGTCGCTGATCCTGACCGCGATTCCGTTCTGGCTGGTCATGGGCAACGTGCTGCCGCCCGAGACGACCAAGTACGTGATCATGGGCTTCGCCGCCGTCCAGTTCGTCGTGCAGATGATCTACTTCCTGCACATGAACTCGAAGTCGGAAGGCGGCTGGAACATGATGGCGCTGATCCTGACCGTCGTCCTGCTGGTGATCGTGCTGGCCGGTTCGATCTGGGTCATGTCCCACATGAACGCCAACATGATGCCGGCCATGGGTGGAGCAAGCGACACCACCCACGGCATGCACGACATGCAGTAAATGCAGTACCCGCGCGACCAGCAGGCAGGTCCTGCCGCCCATCCTCCACGCAGCGCTTTCGCGCGGCGGATGCTGGCGGTGGCGGCCCTGCTGCTGCTCGCGCTTTTTTTCGCCCTCGGCACCTGGCAGGTCGTTCGCCTGCAATGGAAGCTGGACCTGATCGAGCGCGTCGAATCGCGCGTGCATGCGGCGCCCGTCGCAGCGCCCGGCCCCGAGCGCTGGGCCCAGGTTTCCAGGGAAACCGACGAATACCGGCGCGTACGCGTGGCCGGACACTACCTCTACGAACTCACCGCTCCCGTCCAGGCCCTGTCCGAGCTGGGCGCGGGCTTCTGGCTGCTCACGCCGCTCTGTACGGCCGAAGGCCACATCGTCTTCATCAACCGCGGCTTCATTCCCGCCTCCGAAAACAAGCCAGGCACCTATCCTGCCCGCCGCGCCGCCGCCGATCCCTGCGCGACCGGCGGCGAGCGGGTCGAGGTCACCGGGCTGCTGCGCATCAGCGAGCCGGACGGCGGCTTCCTGCGCGACAACGATCCGGCGAACAACCGCTGGTTCTCGCGCGACGTGCAGGCCTTGGCCGCCGCGCGCGGCCTGCAACAGGTTGCGCCGTTCTTTATCGATGCCGGCAAGAACCATGCTCCGGCAGGCGCGCCCGAGCGCGCCGTCGGCGGCCTGACCGTCGTCTCTTTCACCAACAATCACCTCGTCTATGCCCTGACCTGGTATGCGCTGGCCCTGATGGTCGGCGCTGCCTGGTGGTGGATCGGCCGTCACGGCGCTACAATGCGCGACGATGACTGACACCACCCCACGGGCATGATCCAGAATCCCCTCGATTTCTTCGCCAAGGCGGCGCGCAGCTCGCCCCAGGCGGCGGCGGCGAACGTCGAATTCGCCGCCGGCCACAAGAACATGCTGCAGCTGATCGAGCTGCGCTGGATCGCCGTGATCGGCCAGGTCACGACCATCGCCTCGGCCATCCTGATCTTCGAGATCGAACTGCCGCTGCTGCCGATGCTGCAGGTGCTGGCCTGCCTGATCGCCTTCAACGTCGCCAGCCACCTGCGCTGGCACGAGCGCCGGCCGGTCTCGAACACCGAGATGTTCATGGCCTTGCTGGTCGACGTCGCCAGCCTGACCGTGCTGCTCTACCTGTCCGGCGGCATCACCAATCCCTTCGCCTTCCTCTACCTGCTGCAGGTGATCCTGTCCGCGGTGCTGCTCGAAGCGATGTGGACCTGGACCATCGTCCTGATCACCATCGCCTGCATGGCCGGCCTGGCCATGTACGCCCAGCCGCTGGCGCTGCCATTCGACCATGCGCGCGGGATCTCCAGCCTCTACATCCAGGGCCTGCTGGTCTGCTTCGCGCTCAACGCGGCGCTGCTGGTCATGTTCATCTCGCGCATTTCCGACACCCTGCGCGACAAGGCCGCCCAGCTCGCGGCCCTGCGCCAGCAGGCGGTCGAGGAAGAACACATCGTGCGCATGGGCCTGCTGGCCTCGGGCGCGGCCCACGAGCTGGGCACGCCGCTGGCGACCGTATCGGTGATCCTGGGCGACTGGAAGCGCATGCCGCAGTTCCGCAACGACCCCGGCCTGCTGGAAGAACTCACCGAGATGCAGACCCAGCTCCAGCGCTGCAAGACCATCGTCAGCGGCATCCTGCTGTCGGCCGGCGAGGCGCGCGGCGAATCGGCGGTGCGCACCACCGTGCGCAGCTTCCTCGACGGCGTGGTGGGGGGGGGGGGCGCCAGCCGGCAGGCAGCCACCTTCCAGTACAATAACCGTATCCGGGAAGACCGGCCGGTCGCGTCCGATTCGGCGCTCAAGCAGACCATCGACAACCTGCTCGACAATGCGCTCGAGGCCTCGCCCGACTGGGTCGGCCTGGACGCCTGGATCGAGGACGACATCCTGTACGTGATGGTCACCGACCGCGGGCCGGGCTTCGCGCCCAGCATGCTTGGCCAGATCGGCAAGCCCTACCAGTCCACCAAGGCCAAGCCGGGGCGGGGCCTGGGCCTGTTCCTGGCCGTGAACGTAGTGCGCAAGCTGGGCGGTTCGGTGGTCGCCGCCAACCGGGCGGAGGGCGGGGCGCAGGTGAGCCTGACGCTGCCGCTGGCAAGCATCGAACTGGAAGAGGAAGGCATTTGACAGACATTACTGAGCGCCTGCTGCTCATCATCGAGGACGACGAGGCGTTCGCACGTACCCTGAGCCGCTCGTTCGAGCGGCGCGGCTACCGGGTGCTGGTCGCTCACGGCCATGAGGAGGCAGCCGCGCTGCTGGCGCAGCATACGCCCGGCTATGCGGTGGTCGACCTGAAGCTCAAGGGCAACAGCTCCGGCCTTGCTTGCGTGCAGCTGCTGCACGAGCACGACCCGGACATGCTGATCGTGGTGCTGACCGGCTTCGCCAGCATCGCCACCGCGGTCGAGGCGATCAAGCTGGGCGCGGTCCAGTACCTGGCCAAACCGTCCAATACGGACGACATCGAGGCCGCCTTCGGCCACGTGGCCGGCAATACCGACGTCGAGGTCACCAACCGCTCGACCTCGATCAAGACGCTGGAGTGGGAGCGCATCCACGCGGTGCTGGCCGAAACCGACTTCAATATCTCGGAGGCGGCGCGCCGCCTCGGGCTGCACCGGCGCACGCTGGCGCGCAAGCTCGAGAAGCAGCGGGTCAAGTAGGGGAGGGGCCGTGACATCGCGTGTGCTGCTGGCCTGCCTGGCCCTGTCGCTCGCCGCGCCGGCCGCGCAGGCCGCCGATCCCCTGGCGGCCGGCCGGGCCGCCTTCCAGCGCTGCGCCAACTGCCACCAGGTCGGGCCTGGCGCGCGCAGCCATTTCGGGCCACAGCTCAACGGCATCCTGGGCCGCCGCGCCGGCGCCGCGCCCGACTTCGACTATTCGCCGGCGCTCAGGAAAGCCGGCTTCACCTGGAACGACAAGAACCTGGCCGCCTTCCTGCGCGACCCGGATGCGGTCGTCCCCGGCAACAAGATGCGTTTCTGGGGCTTGCGCAGCGAGCGCCAGATCGCCGACCTGCTGGCCTATCTGCGCGCGCATCCGGCGCCGGCGGCAAGCGCGCGCCGATGACGATCCGCCCCTGAGATGGCCAGGCAGCTCGGCACCGTCCTGGCGCTCGCCGTGCGCGCGCCACGCTACGCACGGCGCGAGCAGGTCCAGGCCCGTTCCGGCCACGGCCTGGCGGACGATAGCCACGCCGATCCGCGTTCGCCGCGCCAGGTGCTGCTCGCAGGCGCAGCCGCCTACGAAGCCCTGGCGCTGCCGCCCGGCGCCTTGCGCGAGAACCTCCTTCTGGATCTGGACACCGCCGGCATGGCCTCCGGCACCGTACTGCGCATCGGCAGTCAGGCGCGCCTGCGCCTGAGTTTCCAGTGCGAAGCCTGCGGCAGCCTGGACCAGCATGCGCCCGGCCTGGCGCGCGCCATCGGCGCCCGCCGCGGCATGCTGGCCCGGGTGCTGGCCGGCGGAGAAATCCGCATCGGCGACCCGGTCACCGTGCTCGAGGAACGCTTGGCGGCGCTGGCGGAGGACTGGCGCGAGCGCGTGGCCCGGGTGCTCGAGGCGGTGCCGCCCGGACTGGTGATCGGCTACGCCGACCTGGCCCATGTGGCGGGCGTCCAACCGAGCTATTGCCGCGCCTTTCCACGCCTGCTCGCCCGGCTCGGCCCGGCGTATGCGGCGAGGGCGGCGCCGGCGCGCCTCGCCGCGGCCCTGGAGAGCTGGGACGGTAGCGGCTTTTACGGACCAGGCGAAGCCTAGGCGCCCAGCTTGCTCAGGGCAAAGGCGGCCGGGAAGCCCGCCGCGGCCCCGACCAGCAGGGCGCCGCCCGCCAGCAGTCCCCACAATCCCGCCTGCAGCCAGACCGGCACGGCCATACGTCCCTCCTGTGCGTCGTGACGATTGTAAGCACGGCAGGCCTGCCTTGAGGCACAATTGCGCTATTTGCAGCTATTTGCAGCTATTTGTAGAAGCGCCGCCATGCAGATCCGCCTTTCCACCGACACCGACACCGACGCCCTGGCCGCGATCTGGCGCGCGAGCGTGCGCGCCACCCATGATTTCCTCTCGGCCGCCCACTACCGCGAGCTCGACGTCCTGGTCGCCCGGCACTACCTGCCGGCGACCCGGGTCTGGGTAGTGGAGGACGCGGCCGGCCTTGCGCGCGGCTTCCTGGGGCTGAGCGGGGCCCACGTCGACGCCCTGTTCATCGACCCGGCCAGCCGCGCCCAGGGAGCGGGGCGCCGCCTGCTGCACCATGCGCAAGGCATCGCCGGGCGCTTGAGCGTCGATGTCAACGAACAGAACCTCCAGGCGGTCGGTTTCTACCGCCACATGGGCTTTGCGCTTACCGGGCGCTCGCCGACCGACGATGCCGGGCGCCCCTATCCGCTGCTGCACATGCGCCAGGAATGAACCGCCGGCGCGAGATATGTATAAGTACATTTGGACAAATTGGGTTGCCTTCGCACTATTTTTAGTCCATCATAGCTGGGTGGTGCCAGCCAGCAACGGCCCGGCACCCGATCAGCGATGAGGCGGTTGAGTCCGTTTCTTTTCGTCCCCCGCATCGTGCCGGGGGACTTTTTTCGGTGCCGCGGCCCATCCTGCCGCGGCTGGCGCGATCGCGGCGCCCGCCGGCCCACCGCCAGGCCGAGGCTGAAGCTTCCCCCTGCGCGCCCACCGGAGGAAACTTGAGCACAACGTTTTCCCCGACGTCCCCGGTATCCGGGGCCGTCGCTTCCCCGGCCCCGCTGCGCGGCCTTGCGCCCATGCTCGTCGCCGTGCTCGCGCTGGGCGCGCTGCATGTCCCGCAGGCCGGCGCGGCCGGACGCAAGCCGGCCGCGCCGCCTTTCGCCGACTTCAGCCAGCTGAGCGGTTCGCGCGCCGGCAGCTGCGCCGCGCCGGTCGAGCCCGGCCTGGCCGCCCTGGGCGAGCCGACGCTACGCCATTGCGCCTGGAGCCAGCACCTGGAAATGCTCTACTGGAAGGACGTGCCGGCCACGCCCAATACCTGCCTGCCGGCGCCGGCCATCGCCTGGCACCGCCTCGGCGTCGGAGTGCGCGCCGTGCTGCGCCCATGGCACGCGGCCGCGAGCGGCCAGTCGCTGCTGGTCCAGACCGGCGGCCTGGTGCAGGCCGGCATGGTGGCGCGCCAGGAAGACGGGCAGTGGGCGGTGGTGCTGTGGCGCTGGCGTCCCTCCGACCGGATTCCCACCCGGCAGTGGCAGGCCGGACACTGGAAAAAGGTCGCCGAAGCGGTCCGCGCGATCGACGCGGCCAATCCGGCGCCCGCCCGCACGCCCCTGATGACGGCCTGGCTGGAGGCCACCAACGGCAAGCCGCGCCTGCTGGGCGCCGACACCTGGCGCTGGGTCAGCGACGCGGCCTGCCTGGACCTGCGCACCGCCAGCCTGGGTCAGGCCCAGATGCACCTGCCGTATTCGCGCGACGACGCCCGCCTGGAGCAGCGCAGCGCGATGCAGGTGCTGCTGGCGCGGCGCTTCCCGTCCGCCGAGTGGCTGCGCAACTTCAGCCTGATCGAACCGGCCATTTCCGGCGACCGTACCGGCGCCAAGTTCCTCGCGGTCTGGCGCGAGAACGCCACGGTGTCGGGGCAGCTGTGGATTCCGCTGCGCGACCAGGGCGGCATCGTACGGGCGCGCATCTCGAGCGACCTGGCGGCCGCCCCGGAGGCCGCGCTGCAGGAGGCGGCCAAGGCGCGCGCCGCCGTGCTCGAGCGCGAACTGAGCGCGCTCGCCCATGCCTGGGAGGCCCGCCATGAATGAGGAAATCACGACGCCGCTGTGGCTGCTGTCGCCGCTCGCGGTGCTGGGCGGGGGCCTGATGCTGGCCCTGGTGCTGGGCATGCTGCTGCAGCGCTTCAAGGTGCCCAAGCTGTACGGGGCGGTGCTGGCCGGACTGCTGCTGGGCGCGACCGGCGGCAACCTGATCGACCGTCCGCTGCTGGCGCAATTCCAGGAACTGCTCAACGCCGCCTCGGCCCTGGTGCTGTTCGAGGTCGGCCGCAAGATGGACCTGGCCTGGCTTCTCAAGAGCGGGCGCCAGGGCGGCAGCCTGCTGCTGGCCACGCTGGCGCGCTGCGTGGCGGTGGCCGTGGTCCTGCGCCTGCTCGGGCTGCCATGGGGCGCCTCGATCTTCATCGCCTCGATCCTGATCGCCGTGAACCCGGTCATCGTCAACTCGATGGTGGCCGACGAGAACGCCAGCGGCACCAGCACCTTCGCCACCGCCAACATGGTCGGCCTGAGCAGCCTGGTCGCGCTCCTGATGCTGGCGCTGACGATGGCGTGGACCCGCAGCCAGGGCGTGGACGCCGGCACCGGCTTCGGCGAAGAGCTGATGCGCCAGGGCGGCAAGCTGGTGCTGGGCGCGGCGATCGCCTTGTTGTCCTACGGCCTGTACGCGGCCGCGACGCGCTTGTGCAAGGTGCCGGCCACCATGCGCCCCGGCATGCTGCTGGCGGCGCTCCTGATCGACCTCGGCCTGTGCTCGGTGTCGGCCGCCAGTTCGCTGCTGTCGCTCCTGTTGATGGGACTGCTGCTGCGCAACGTCGAGCGGCGCGACAACGTGTTCCAGGCCCAGCTCAAGACCGCCCAGGACATCGGCTACGTCCTGCTGTTCCTGATGTCGGCCGCGCTGGTCGACCTGCAGGGCCTGGCCCAGGGCTGGACGCTGCTGGGCGCCCTGGCCGTGTTCGCGGTGCGCATCCTCGCCACCCGCGCGGCCCTGGTGCCGGCCACGGCCTGGGACCGCAACAAGAAGCACGCGATGGCGCTGTCGATGTGCTCGCTGGTCAGCTATGGCGGCCTGGTGGTCGACACCACGCTCAACGCCTATACCGGGCTGGACGCGGCGTCCAGTGAGATGATGGGGGCGCTGCTGGCCCTGAACGTGCTGCTGGCGCCCGGCCTGACCTGGCTGGGGCTGCGCATGGCGGGCGAAACCTACCGCCAGGGCGCGCCGCACGAAGAGCGCAGCGTCGCCTACAAGGAGGAGATGAAAGCATGAGCGCACTCCTGAACAACGACGAAGCGGCGCGCCTGGCGCAGGCCCAGGCCCAGGCGGTGGCGGGCAAGGGCCCGGCCTTCCTGCCGGACTTCAAGCCCTCGACCCTGGGGACCATGGGCATCGAGCTGGAACTGATGGTGCTCGACCGCCTGACCTACGACCTGTTCCCGGCCGCGCCGGACATCCTGCGCGTGCTCGACAAGCACGACAAGCCCTGGGTCCACACGCCCGAGATCACCACCTCGATGCTGGAAGTGGCGACCTCGATCCTGCAGTCCTACGGCGAAGCCAGCGAGCAGCTCGAGCACATCCGCTCCACGGTCCAGCGCGCCGCTTTTGAAGTCGGCGCCTCGGTCTCGGGCGGCGGCGCCCATCCGTTCCAGCGCTGGAACGAGCAGCGCATCTTCCCGAAGGAACGCTATTTCGAGTCGGAGCGCAAGTACGGCTACCTGGCCAAGCTGTTCACCGTGTTCGGCATGCACGTGCACATCGGCGCCGGCAGCGCCGACGAGGCGGTGCGCCTGTGCGCCTGGCTGACCCAGCGCGCACCGCTGTTCATCGCGCTGTCGGCCAATTCGGTGTGCTGGCAGGGCGAGGTGTCGGGCTTTTGCAGTTCGCGCAGCAACGTCGTCGGCGCCTTTCCGATGAGCGGCATCCAGCCGCACGAGTTCCGCAGCTGGCAGGACTTCCGCGACTATTTCGACCGGCTGGCCGGCTTCGGCATCGTCAACAGCATCAAGGATTTCTACTGGGACGTGCGGCCCAAGCCGGAATACGGCACCATCGAGCTGCGCGTGCTCGATACCCCGCTGCGGCCGGAATACGCGGCCGCGCTGGCCTGCTATGCGCGCGAGCTGTGCATCGAATTCGCCGACCAGCCGGGCCGCTGGCCCGCCAACGGCAGCCGCGAGCTGTACACCTGGAACCGTTTCAACGCCGCCCGCGACGGCGTCGACGCCAGCTGGATCGATCCGGAAACCGCCGTGTCGCTGCCGGTGGCCGAGGTCATCCGCGCCGACCTGGAACGGCTGGGCCGCCGTTCGACCGATCCCGATTTCCCCAAGGCGCGCGCGGTGATCGAGACCTTGATGAAGGATGGCGGCCAGGCCGGCCTGCTGCGCCGCCACCTGGCCGGCGGCGGCGGCATGAACGACCTGGCGCGCGTGGCCAGCGAGATCTTCGAAGCGCGCCAGCCGGCCGGCGCCTAGGCCGGCGCAGCCGGTTCAAAGCTGGGAAAGGGGCGTGCGTCCGGCCGTTTCGTCCACGTCGAGCCGGGCGATCAGGCGCGCCAGGTTCTGCTCCAGCTGCTGCAGGGTCGCCTCGTCGAGGCTGGCCAGCGCGTCCGGCAGCACGCCGGCGAAGGGCTGGGGGGCGCGCGCCAGCACCGCGCGCCCGGCGTCCTGCAGATGCAGCGCCACGTTGCGCCGGTCCGCGCCCTCGCGGCTGCCGGTCACGTACCCCTTCTCGACCAGTCCGCGCACCAGGTTGCTCGCGGTCGACTGGTGGATGTCGAGTTCGCGCGCCAGCCCGGTGGCCCCGATGCCGGGCTGGCGCTCGATGACCGACAGCGCCCACAGCTGGGCGCCCCCCAGTCCCGCCTCGCGCTCGACCTGCCGGAAGTGGCTCTTGACTGCATTGAAAACGATACGGAACTGCCGCAGGACGCGTTGCGGCTGCTCGTCCTGGGCGAAAGGGGCGGGATTTTCTGGCATGGCGCGATCATAGCGGAAATTCGGCGCGCCGGCACAGGCGGCCGCGGCCTTTGCACAGCCAACGTGGCCCGGCCGAAACGTGGCGCGGCGCCGGCGCGCATTTGCTAGGATAGGCGGCATGAATCGGCTGCTCGCCCATCCGCTGCTACAGCGGCGGCGCATCGTGTCGCGCTCCGCCATGGCGACCCTCCTGGCCGGGTTCGCGCTGACGGCATCCCTGTTCGGCGTGGCGCGCGAACTGGAGGCGGAGGGTGCGCGCGCCGATCTCGAGCAGCGCGCCGCCGTGCGCGCGGCGGCGGTCATGCGTGCCTTTGCCGACGCCATGCACGACCTGCGCGCCCTCAACCTGCTGTTCGTCGCCAGCGGCGGCACGGTCTCGCGCGACGCCTTCGATGCATTCGCCCAGCCGCTGGCCGCCGGCGGCGGCTACGTCAAAGCCCTCGAATACCAGCGCTTCGTCAGCCTGGCCGAGCGTCCCGCTTACGAAGCGGCGCAGCGCCGCTTCTGGCTGGATTTCACCATCACCGAGCGCACTTCCAGCGGCGAACTGCGGCCTGCGCAGCCACGCGAGCGCTACCTCGTCAACGATTACGTGGTGCCGATCGTCGGCAATGCCGGCGTGTTCGGCTACGACGTGCTGACCCATCCCGTCGAGCGCGCCACCATCGAGCGCGCGATCGACTCCGGCGCCGCCACCGCCAGCCCGCTGCTGCGCCTGGTGCAGGGCGACGGCTCGCTGCGCGGCATGGTGGTGGCGATGCCGGTCTACCGCGCAGGGGCGGACCTGGCGAGCGTGGCGGCGCGGCGCGCGGCGGCCCTCGGCATCACGGCGGTGGTCATCGATGTCGGCGTGCTGGTGGGAGGCAGCCTGCATGCCGCGCGCCTCTTGAGCGGCGCCGATGCCGCGCTGACGCTGCACGGCCGGGCTCCGAACGGCGCCCGCGTGGCGGTATTCAGCCACCCGGGCGCGCCGGCCCCGCAGGGGAACTGGGAACGCTGGCTGGGCGGCGGGCCGAGCACGCTCAGCCATCGTTTCACTGTGGCCGGTTCCGATTGGGAACTGAGTTCGGTGCGCCAGGCGCGCCGCCTCGACAGCCAGGTGGGTTCGCTGTCGATCCTCGGCTACGGCTGTGTGCTGACCCTGGCCGTGGCCGCCCTGGTCCAGCAGCGCAGCGCCCGCACCCGGCGCATCGAGTGGCTGGTCGAACGGCGCACCGCCGACCTGGCCCTTACCGCCGGCGCCCTGCGCCTGCACCAGCGCGCCATCGAGTCCGCCGCCAATCCGATCCTCCTGATCAGCGCGGGCCGGCCCGGCTATCCCGTCGAATACGCCAACCCGGCCTGCGAGCGCACGCTCGGCTACGGCCCCGGCGAACTGGCCGGCCAGCCGCTGGCCAGCCTGGTGCAGGCGGACGGGGACGACCCGGGACTGGAAGAGCTGCGCCAGGCCCTCCATGCGCGCCGCAAGGGCCACGCCCTGGTGCGCCAGGCGGCGCGCGATGGCCGCGAACTGCTCAGCGAGGTCTACATCGCCCCGGTTAACGACGCGCACGGAAACACCGAGCATTTCGTCGTCACCACCTACGACGTCACGGTGGCCAAGCGCTACGAGGCCGAGCTGGCGCACCGGGCCCGCTACGATACCCTTACCGGGCTGGCCAACCGCGCGCTGCTGGCCGACCGCATCGAGCGCGCCATCGCCACCGCCGCGGACGGGATGCCGGTGTGGGCGGTCGCGCTCGACATCGACCATTTCAAGCTGATCAACGACACGCTCGGGCGCCGACTCGGCGACGAAGCGCTGCGCGTGCTCGCCGCGCGGATAGCCGGCGCGCTCCGCCAGGCCGACACCGCGGCGCGCTCGGGCGGCGACGACTTCATGCTGGTGTTCACCGAGTGCCGCGACGAGCGCCAGGCCGCGGCGCGCCTGCAGGCGGTGCGCGACGCGATCGCCGAGCCACTCGAGGTGGGCGGGCGCAGCCTGGTGTTCGGCTCCAGCGCCGGGGTGGCCGGCTACCCCGCCGACGGCCGCGACCCGGAAACCCTGGTCAAGCACGCCGAGGTGGCGATGTACCGGGCCAAGCAGACCGGCCGCAACGCGGTGCAGTTCTACGCGCCGCACATGAATGCGCACGCCAGCGACCGGCTGGCCCTGGAAGGCGCGCTGCGCAACGCCTTGCGCGAGGACCAGTTCGAGCTCTACTTCCAGCCCCAGGTGGAACTCGGCAGTGGTCGCGTGGTCGGCACCGAGGCCCTGATCCGCTGGCGCCACCCGCACTTCGGCACCGTGCGGCCGGAACGCTTCATCGCGCTGGCCGAGGAAACCGGGCTGATCGTGCCGATCGGCGCCTGGGTCCTGCGCGCGGCCTGCCGCCAGAACCACGACTGGCAGCGCGCCGGCCTCGGGCAACTCCGGATCGGCGTGAACCTGTCGGCGCGCCAGTTCTCCGAACCCGACCTGGTCCAGACCGTGCGCGCGGTGCTGGACGAGACCGGATTGCAGCCGGATTCGCTCGAGATCGAGCTCACCGAAAGCATGATGATGGCCGATGTCGAAGCGGCGATCGGAACCATGCGCTGCCTGAAGGCCATGGGCGTCAAGCTGTCGATCGACGATTTCGGCACCGGCTATTCCAGCCTGGCTTACCTGAAGCGCTTCCCGGTCGACGTGCTCAAGATCGACCGCTCGTTCGTGCGCGACATGGTCAGCCCGGACGGCGCGGCCATGGTCGACGCCATCATTTCGCTGGCCCACGGCCTGCGCATGCAGGTCATCGCCGAAGGCGTCGAAACCATCGAGCAGCTCGACTCCCTGCGCGCCTACGGCTGCGACGAAGTGCAGGGCCATATCTACGGCCGCCCCGAGCCGGTCGGAGCGATCGAAGCGCTGCTGCGCAAGGGCAGGGTAGAGCCGAGCCCGCTCCATGCCTGAACCCATTGCCGCGGCCGGACGCGCGGCAGGCGAGCCGGACCGGGGTCGGCGCGCCGGTCAGCTATACTTGTCGCATACACAAGGCGCACAGGAATGTGCGCTTCACCGGCATTCGCAGCAAGGATTTCTATAGTGGATCAGGAAGAAAAGAGCGGCACCCGTGACGGCGCGCACGACAAGACTGGAAACGGCGCGCCCGGCGCCTCGCGCGGTGCCGCGCTCGGCCGCCATGGGCGGCGCCTGTTCGAGGGCGCGCGCGGCCGCGCCCAGGCGGGGTATTCGATGGCGCAGGCGCGCCTGCGCGACCGCCCGCGCTGGGAGCAGGCCCTGCTCATCGGGCTGTGGAGCATGGCCGCCGGCCTGTCGGCCTTCTTCCTGTACCTGGTGATCCTGATTCCGCTCACGCCCGGCATCGACGACCTGCGCCAGGCCAGCACCGCGCGTCCCAGCGTGATCCTGTCGAGCGACGGCAAGGAGCTCGGCAGCTTCGAGAAGGGCCTGCAGGAACGGATCAAGCTGTCGCAGATCTCGCCGCACGTGATCAAGGCCCTGATCTCGACCGAGGACCACCGCTTCTACGACCACCACGGCGTGGATTTCCGGCGCGTGGCCGGCGCCCTGGTCGCCACCCTGAAGGGCGACCCGCAGGGCGGCTCGACCATCACCCAGCAGCTGGCGCGCAACATGTTCCCTGAAGAGATCGGCCGGGCGCGCAGCGTGAACCGCAAGATGAAGGAGCTGATCACCGCGATCAAGATCGAGAATACCTACAGCAAGACCGAGATCCTCGAAGCCTACCTGAACACGGTGCCTTTCCTGTACAACGCCTACGGCATCGAGATGGCGGCGCGCACCTACTTCGGCAAGACGGCCGCGAAACTCGACGTGCTGGAAGCGGCGACCCTGGTCGGCATGCTCAAGGGCACGCACTACTACAACCCGGTGGCCAACCCCGAGCGCTCCAAGTCGCGCCGCAACGTGGTGCTGTCGCAGATGGCCAAGCACGGCGCCTTCTCCGAGGAGCGCTACCGCACCTTGGCCAAGCGTCCGCTGCGGGTGCGCTTCGCGCGCCTGAACGACCGCAGCGGCAAGGACGACCATTTCACCGCCTACGTGCGCAAGTGGCTGCTCGACTGGGCCGAAGAGAACGACTACGACCTGCAGCTCGACGGCCTGGTGGTGCACACCACGCTCGACATGGAGCTGCAGGCGGCCGCCGTGCGCGCGGTCGAGCGCCAGGCCAATACGCTGCAGGCGATCGCCGACGTCGAATGGGCCTACCAGGGCATGCCGCGCTCGACCTCGGCGGGCATGTACACCTCGATGCGCCGGGACGTCGATCCCTTCGCCTGGTACTGGCGCTCGCGCGGGCGCGAGCTCGACGCTTTTGTCCGCGAAAGCGGCGAATACCGCCAGGCGGTGGAATACGGCGAAGCGCCCGCCGCCGCACTCAAGCGCCTGAAGGGCGACCGCGCCTTCATGCGCGAGCTGAAGGCCACCAAGTCGCGCCTCGAAGCCGGCTTCGTGGCGATGGACCCGCATACCGGCGAGGTGCGCGCCTGGGTCGGCAGCCGCGACTTCGAGCGCGACCAGTTCGACCACGTGGCCCAGGCCGCGCGCCAGCCCGGCTCGACCTTCAAGCCGATCGTCTACGCCGCCGCGCTGGAGAGCGGCATCCCGCCAGACCAGACCTACCGCGACGTGGTGCAGGACATCAAGGTGGGCGGCACGGTCTGGCGCCCGACCGACATGTCGGGCAACAGCGGCGCGATGATGAGCATGCGCGACGGCCTGATCTACTCCAAGAACACCATCACCGCCCAGGTGATGCAGCAGGTCGGCGTGAGCCCGGTCGTGCGCCTGGCCCAGGGCATGGGCATCCGCCAGAGCAAGCTGGCGGCCGTGCCCTCGCTGGCGCTCGGCACCAGCCCGGTGACCCTGCTAGAGATGGTCAGCACCTACAGCACCATCGCCGCCCAGGGCGAATACCGCAAGCCGGTGTTCGTGCGCCGCATCACCGACCGCGAGGGCAGGACCATCGCCGATTTCGCGCCGGAGGCGCCGCAGCGCGCGCTGTCGCAGGATACGGCCCTGAACCTGATCGACATGCTGCGCGGCGTGGTCGACCGCGGCACCGGCGGCGGCGTGCGCTACCGCTTCGGCGTCCAGGGGGACCTGGCCGGCAAGACCGGCACCACCCAGAACAACACCGACGGCTGGTTCATCCTGATGCATCCCAACCTGGTGGCCGGCGCCTGGGTCGGCTTCAACGACAACCGCGTGACGATGCGCAGCAGCTACTGGGGGCAGGGCGGGCACAACGCGCTGCTGCTGGTGGGCGACTTCATGCGCAGTGCCCTCGACAGCGGCAAGCTCGACCAGAACGCGCTGCTGCCGGGGGGACGCACTCGGCCGTCGCGCCCTGCCGAAGAGCCGGTGTACGTCGAGGAAGGCCCGGGCGAACTCGAGATCGACGAGGGAATGTCCGACGAAGAGGTGCCGGACCCGGCCCCGATCGAGGACGAGGAGGAACCGATCGAGACGCCGATCCAGCCGGTTCCGGTACAGCCGGCGCCGGTGCAGACGGCGCCGCCGCCGGTCCAACTGCCGGATATCCCGCCCCCGCCGCCGAGCTCGGGCGAGGAAGAGATCATCTAGCGCTAGGGCCGGCCGCCGCGGCCTGGGCCGGCGCGGCGCCGCGCAGCAGCGGATAGGGATTGAGCGGGCCGTCCTTGCCGTACACGCCGTAGTGCAGGTGCGGCGGCGTGGTCCTGGCATTGCCGGTATTGCCGACGTAGCCCAGCACCCGGCCTTCCTCGACACGCATGCCCGGCGCCACGTCCGAGAAGCTGTCGAGGTGGGCATAGTAGTGGCGCTGGCCGCCCGGTCCCAGCACCCACACCACCTGGCCGCCCAGGCGGTTGGTCCCGACCCGCAGCACGATGCCTTCGGTGGCGGCGCGCACCGCCGTGCCGCGCCTGGCGAAGATGTCGATCCCCTCGTGCCTGCGGCCCTCGCTGCGGCTGGCATGCCAGGTATCGCGCAGCGCCCTGGGCCGCACGCCGCTCACCGGCATCGCAAGCGTGGTCGGGGCCGGCATCGCGGCGAGCCGCATCGCATACACGGCATGCCGCACCCAGGGCTCGAGCAGGCCCCAGGCGCCGATGAGGAGGACTGCCAGTAGCAGGCTGCGCAGGAAGATTCGCATGTCGGCGTGCTCCATGAAGCGTTCCGCGACGGGAACGATAAGGCACACTTATGGGCGAAGCCCGGGATTCCCAGCCTTGTATCGGCGCTTCAGACCGGGTCGAGCGTGGGACGGACCGCAGCGCCCGCGTCCGCCTCGACGGCCGGCGCCGCGTCCTGGCGCAGCGGCAACACCAGGGTGAAGGTGCAGCCCTGGCCATGGCCCGCACTGTGAACCGACACCCGGCCTCCATGCAGGGCGGTCAGCTCCTTCACCAGGGCCAGGCCGAGGCCGAGCCCACCCTGGGCGCGGTCGATGCTGCTCGGGCCCTGCACCAGCACGTCGAAGATCTGGGGCAGGAGTTCGGGCGCCAGGCCGACCCCGGTATCGCAGAACTCCACCACGACCTCCCTACCTTCGGTCTTGCAGCGCACCGTGATGCTGCCCCCGGCCGGGGTGTACTTGATGGCATTGTGCAGCAGGTTGTCGACGATCTGTTCGAGACGGGTGCGGTCGCCGTCGACCCAGCCGGGCGCGAGCTCGGTTTGCCAGGCGTGCTTGCCGGCGTCGACCAGGCGCTTGGCCTCGACGCAGGCACGCAGCACCTCGGCCAGGTCGACCGGCGCGCGCTGCAGCACGATCTTGCCCGACAGGATGCGCTGCACGTCGAGCAGGTCGTCGACGATGCGGATCAGGTGGCGCATCTGGCGCCGGCTGATGTCGCGCGCATTGGCGGCCAGTTCCGGCTTCACGCCGGGCATGTCGAGCACGCTCATGGCCCCCGAGATCGCCGCCAGCGGGTTGCGCAGTTCGTGGCCCAGCATGGCCAGGAAATTGTCTTTGGCTTGGCTCTGGGCCTCGGCCAGGCGGCGCGCGCGCTGCTCGCTCACCAGCAACTGCTCGCGCTCGTGCTGCAGCGCCTGGCGCGCCGCGCTTTCGCGCGCCAGCGCCTCGCTGGTGTAGTGCAGGCCGTCGAGCAGGACGTCGACTTCGTCGACCTTGGTCGGGCGCGGGCGGGCGATCGCGCCGCGCGCCAGCGCGTTGGCGACGCTGCCGGCCTGCTGCAGGGCATTCGACAACTTGTTGCCGAAGAACATGGCGGTCAGGATCGCCATGGCCATCAAGAGGAGCAGGGCCAGCGTGGCGTAGGTAGCGGCGGTGCGGGCAGCCGCTTCGATCTCGGCCACCGGCACCCCGACCACGATGGTCCAGCCCGTGGCCGCCGAGCGCGTGTACGCGCCGTACACCTCGAGGCCTTCATGGGTCACGTGGCGCAGCACGCCGCTGCCGGCATGCAGGGCGGCGCTGCGCATCTCGGGATGCATTGGCTTGCCGGCGGAGGCCGCGCCACGGTGGTTGCGCGTGATGGTCACGCCCTTGGCATCGAAGATCCCGACCAGCCAGGTGGGCTCGAAGGTGCTGTTGGCGAATACCCGTTCGAAGTAGCGGGTGTCGAAGATCTGGCTCACGACGTGGCGCGCGCCGCTGCCCGCCGGGGTCGGCACGTCCACCGAGACCACGGCGCGCCGGGAGGTGCTGCCGACGAAATAGCCCGATACCCGGGTCCGGTCGGCGCGCAGGACCTCGGCCGCGAACGGGCGTTGCGATCCTTTCAGGTCGGCGCCGAAGGGCACCAGGGTATTGAAGACCGGCCGGGTATGCTCGTCGACCAGCATGGTCCAGGAAAGCGCGTCGGCGCCGTTCAGGCGCGTGGCGAGCCGGTAGACGCGGGCGAAATTGCCTTCCTCGAGGGACTCGGAATTGGCGATGACGCGCAGCAGCGCTTCCTTGGCGGCGATCTCGCGGTCGACCAGCAGGGCGGTGGCACGCGCGGTTTCCTGCACCCGGTCGATGCGCGACTCGCGCTCCCAATCGAGCAGCATGGTGACTCCGAGCCAGAAGGCCAGGGCGACCGGGATCAGGATGGCGGCTGCCATCAGATACAGGTAGGTGCGGGTCTTCATCCGTGTGGCTGAGTTGCGGCTGGCTGTGTTTGCTGAACGTGACGAAAGCTTAACAGGTTTCCACCGCGAACGAACACTACTGCCGAGCGGGGCCTGCCTGCCAGCCACGGTCACGGGCCTGCCGCTCGGCGGCGGCGTCGAGCGTGGCCCCGCTGATGCGGGCGTCGATCGCGTCGAGTACGGCCGGCGGCAGTTGCGCCGACGCCTGGCGGTAGTCACCCGCGGCCGCACCGCTGTCGGCCAGCACCGGCACACGCCAGTGGCCGCCTTCGCGGCAGGCCAGTCCGCTCGATCCGCCCAGCTGGAAGCTGCGGCAGTAGGCGCCCGACTGCGCGACGAAACTCAGGCCGATCCGGAT
This sequence comes from Massilia sp., assembly GCF_046293535.1. Taxonomy (NCBI): domain Bacteria; kingdom Pseudomonadati; phylum Pseudomonadota; class Betaproteobacteria; order Burkholderiales; family Oxalobacteraceae; genus Massilia; species Massilia sp. The sequence goes on from NZ_JBKBOV010000033.1 coordinate 56,230, forward strand.
GCCGCCGCTGCCCGGGTCTTGCGCCAGTTGCCGGTCCAGTGCCTGCGCCAGGGGTCCGCGCGCGCTCAGCGCGCCACCGGCATCGCGCGCCAATGCCAGTTCGCCTCCGGCGCCGAACCAGCCGCTGCCCAGGCTGCCGGCAAGCACTCCCACGGCCAGCGAGGCGGCGAGGGCGCCCCAGCGCGGCCAGGCCCGGTGCCGCCGCTGTTGCCGCTCCTGGCGCTCCTGTTCCTGCTGCCGGAGCGCGTCGCGCGCGCTGCGCGCGGCGTCGAGGTCGTGCACGCGCGCCGGCAGCGGCGCCTGCAGGCGCTGCGGCGCCGGCTCGTCGAGGATCCCGGCAAAGGCGGCGAAGACGTCGCCGCGCAGGGCCTGGTGGCGCGCGACGGCGGCCGCCACCGCGGGATCATCCCGCATGGCCTGGGCAATGGCGGCGCGCTGCTGCGGGTCGAGTTCGCCGTCGGCATAGGCCATCAGGGTATCGTCGTCGTAGGTCATGGTCGTGCTTTCGTCTGGTCGGACAGGATTTGTTGCAGGGCTTCGCGGGCGCGGGCCAGGCGGCTGGTAAGGGTGCCGACGGGAATCTCGAGCACCTCGGCGGCTTCCTTGTAGCCGAGCCCGTCCACCAGCACGAGGCCGACTACCAGCCGGTGTTCCTCGGACAGCAGGCTCACCGCTTTCTGGATCGCCAGCCGCTGCTGGTGGGCCTGCGCGAAGTCGTCGCCGACCTGCTCGCCCGCTTCTTCGGGCGCGAACAGCTCGTCGCGGCGGGCGCGGCTGCGTACCTCATCGATCCAGGCGTTCTTGATGATGCGAAACAGCCAGCTGTCCAGGCGCGTACCCGGCGTGTACTGCTCGCTGCGGCCGAGCGCACGCTCCATGGCGATCTGGACCAGGTCGTCCGCATCTTCGCGATGGTAGGTGAGCGAGCGCGCGAAACGGCGCATTCGCGGGAGCAGGGAAGCAATCTCGCTGGCAAGCATGTTCGTCGGTCTTTTCAGGTAAAACGTGCGGGGAGGGGATTTTATTCCCTCGCTCGCACGTTAATACATATCTCCTGCGCAATAATATATGATCCCCGCATGAAACCGGACCGTTTTTCCCGCCGCCTGCTCATCGTTTGCCTGGTGCTCGCGGCCGCCGCCCCGGCGCGCGCCCAGCTCGGTTTGCCGTCGCTGCCGCCTTTGCCCCTGCCGGAGCGGATCGGCCCGGCGGGGCTGGGCGAACTGCGGCGCCCGCTCGAGCGCTTGCTGGACCGGACGCCGCTGCTTGCGCTCGGGCGCCTGCGCGCCGACCATCTCGCCGGCCTGCTGGCGCGCCACCCGGACCGCCTGCAACAGGATCCTTTCGGGAACCTGGTGGTGCGCGGCGAGATCCTGGCCTGGTCGCCCACGCCGGCAGGCTTGCAGGCGGCCGCGGCGGCCGGGCTGGCGGTGGCGCGCCGTGAGGACTTCGCCGAACTGGGCCAGGCGCTGGTCGTGTTCAGCGTAGCGCCGGGCGGTGGACCGGACATCGCCAGCCTGCTGGACATGTTGCGCGCCGCCGACCCCGAAGGCGTCTACGACTTCAACCATGTATTCAGCGGCAGCGGGACGCAGGGCGGCGCGCGTGCTGCGCCGGTGCCGGTGTCGGCGCCAGCGGTCAGGCCGGGGCCCCGGGTCGGCCTGGTCGACAGCGGCGTCGACCGCGCCCATGCCGTATTCGAGGAGGTCGAGATCCGCCAGTGGGGCTGCGGCGGCGCGCAGCGTCCGGCGCCGCACGGCACCGCGGTGGCCGCGCTGATGGTCGGCCGTTCCGTCCATTTCAGCGGCGCCGCGCCCGGCGCCGGCCTGTACGCGGCCGATGTCTACTGCGACGAGCCGACCGGCGGTTCGGTCGCGCGTATCCTTGGCGCGCTGGGCTGGCTGGCCCGCGAGCAGGTCGGGGTGGTGAACCTCAGCCTGGTCGGCCCGCGCAATGCCGCGCTGGCGCGGGCGGTCGAGGCGATGCTGGGGCGTGGTCACCTGCTGGTCGCGGCGGTCGGCAATGACGGGCCGGCGGCGGCGCCCCTGTATCCGGCCAGTTATCCCGGGGTGGTCGGGGTCAGCGCGGTCGACCGCCGCGGCCAGCCGCTGCCGGAAGCCGGGCGCGGGCCGCAGGTGATGTTCGCGGCGCCGGGCAGCCAGATGGTCAGTGCCGTGCCCGGCAAGCCGCCGTACCGGCAGGTACGCGGCACCTCGTATGCGGCGCCGATCGTCGCCGGGCTGCTGGCGCGCCAGTTACCGCATCCGGATCGCGACGGCGCCCGCCGTGCGCTGGAGCATCTCGCGCGTGAAGCCGCCGGCAGCCAGGATGGGAGCATCAGCAATGCGACCGGTCACGGCGTGGTCGGCGCCGGCGTCCGGATCGACCCCGCGCAACTGCGCTGAAAAATTTTTTGCGTCGATGGAATAATTCGGCTCAGCAGTTCGTTCTCCTTGTATCGGCAGCGAAATCACTCGCGCCACTGACAAGGAGAACAGCATGAACACCACGAAGATCGCCCAACAACTCGCCATCGCCCTGACCCTGGGCGTCAGTGCCTGCGCCCATGCCCAGTTGCTGGGCGGCGGCCTGGGCGGCTCGGTCGGCGGCATGGTCGGCGGCGGCCTGGGCCGCATGGGCGGCCTGGATGCGTCGAGCATGGTGCGCGGCGGCGGCCGCCTGGATGCCGACGTCGCGGGTTCGGCACGGGGTATGGCGAACCGGACGGCCGAGCGCGTGCGCGAAGCACGTCCCGAGCCCCAGGCGGCGGATGCGGCCGCCGGGCGCCTTGCGCCACTGCGTGCGGCGGGCCAGGACGGCACCGGCAAGGGCAGCAGCGCGCTGCACCGCCTCCCCGATGCGGCAGGAACGGTGTCCGCCACCGTCGCGGGCACCGGCGCGCTGTCGCAGCGCAGCGAGGGCGGGCGCACGGGGGCCGCCGGCGCGACCGGCTCCGGCGAAGGCGGCGCCGGCCTGGGCCTGGATGCAGCCGGCGCGGCGAGCCTGGCAGGCGACGCCGCAGTGGCTGCGGGCGCGAGCGCGGGAGCGCTGCGTGGACAAGCGGGCCG
>NZ_JBKBOV010000034.1:0-58722 GCF_046293535.1 Massilia sp.
GCGGCCGCGCGCGCCGCGCCGCGCGGAGCCTCCCCGGGCGGCACCGGGTTGGCCACCGCTCCGGGCGCCGTCGTACCGGGGCCCGCTATGCCCGCCGCGTTCACGGATGGCGACGCTCCGGACGCCGCGGCGGCGCCCGCCGGTGCGCTGGCCACCGTCACCGGCACATTGATGCGCCAGCCCTTTTGCGGTGCCTGGGCGCGCCAGCGCGACGCGAGCGCATCCATCGACGCCGACAGGGCTTCCTTGTCCTTGGCCGCCTTGGCGTCGGCCGCCGCCTTCTTGGCCGCCGCTTCCTGCTGCGCAGGCGTCATCTGCTGGGCCTGCGCCGGCTGCTGCCCCGCGGCCGGCTGCTGCCCTGCGGCCGGTTGCGGGTTCGGCGCCTGTGGCTGCGTCGCAGCCTGTTGCCCGGCAGGAGCCGGCTGCTGGGCTGGCACGGCCTGCGGCGCCGCATGGGCGGCCAGATTACCCGCCAATAAGCCGGCGAGCGCATAGGCGAGTCGGAGATGTCGGTTCATTGTTGCCTCCCTAAGCTACCCTGGTCGGCCGGGGCTTTCGGTGCGATGTTCGTGGCGGCGGGTGCTTCCACGGTGCCCGGCGCCGGTGCCTTCGGTTCGCCGTAGTCCCCGGGCGGCTTGCGCGTGCCTTCCTGGGTGCCGGACGGCGGGGTGACGCCGGACGTCGGTCCCTGTCCGGTCTCGCGCACCGTCCCCCCGGTCTCCGCACCGGACGTAGTGCCTCCGGAACCGCCGGCGATCCCGGGTGTGCCGCCGGCGTAGGTGGCGTTGACGGTGGGCTTGGCGGTACGCGCAATGATGGTGCCGGCGGTCGCGCCCCCGGCCGTGACCTGGCCGGGATACTTGGTCTGGGCGACGCCGTCCACGCTCGAGGCACGCCCGCGGTCACAGCCGGCGGCCAGCACGGCCAGCGCTGCCAATGTTCCCTGAATCAGGATAGTGGATGCTTTCATGGTAGTCCTCAATGGGCCGGACCCGGGCGTGGGTTGGGACGGACCGGGGCGCCGTCGGGATGCGGGCGGTGGGCAGGGTCGGTCGCCGTACCGTTCCTGACTTCTTCCAGCCACATCGAATGGTGGGTCGCAGCCCAGTTCTCGTCGACCGTTCCTTCGCGCATGGCCTGGTAGGCGCCCGGCGTGCCCCAGGTGCCGATGTAGATGTGGCCCATGGCGGCGGCGATGTACAGGGCGGAACCAGCAATGTGCAGGTAGTTGGCCACCTGCAGTACGTAACGGGTCTGGCCGAAGGTGACGAAGTTCAGGATCAGGCCGGTGATCGACATGACGATGCCGAGCAGGGTCACGCCGAGCCAGAACCAGGCCTTCTCGCCGGCATTGAAGAAGCCGGCTGGAGGGTGCTTGTGCGACACCAGTCCGCCGCCCTGCTTGACCCATTGCCAGTCATGGCGCCGGAAGAAGTTACGGCGCAGGAAGGTGATGAACATCAGCACCGAGCAGACGATGAACACCGGCCCGACGAAGTTGTGCAGGTACTTGGAGATGATGGCCACCCAGGAAAACAGGTCGTGCCCCATCCATGGCAGCATGATCTTCTTGCCGTACATGATGATGATGCCGGTGATCGCCAGCGCGATGAAGCTGTAGGCCGTGGCCCAGTGCACGTTGCGCTCCCATTTGGTGAAGCGCTGGATGCGGCGCCCCGAGGCCGGCTCCTCGCGCGCCGGGCCCACGGCCCTGTAGAACACGAGGATCAGCAGCGGTACGGCCAGCAGGATGAAGCCGGCGATGGTGGCGAGCGGACCGTTGCGCAGGTGGCGCCAGGTGTTGCCGCCGCGCTGGACGATGACATTCGCCTCGGTGGCGCCGTACTGTCCCAGGAAATGGCGATCCATGTGCACCCGCCCGGAGGAAGGGTTCAACAGGCCGGGTTCCGGCACCACCGAATCGCCCTCGATCTGGAGCATGGTCTGCTCCTCGGCGTAGGCCGGCTTGGCCTTCTCGTTGGGCACGCCGGCCCAGGCCGCCGGCAACATGAGCGCAAGCACCAGGGCCAGGGCGGCCCGCAAGAGTTTGGCGTGCATGGTCGGCTCCTCAGGGATTGGCGCGGTTGTATTCGTTCTGTTTCATGGCACGGTTCTGGATCGTGGCCGACCATGCCAAGCGGTCGCCGTGGAAGCGGGCCTGGAAATGGCGCTGGTCTTCCTTGCCGGCGTACTCGCCGTGCAGCCAGCCGGGGAACTGGTCGACTTCCAGGCAGCCGGTCAGCAGGAGCGGCAGGACCAGGATCAGGTAGCGGGAATGCGAACGGAGCTTGCTCATTGCGGGAACCTCCCTGGATCGTTCTGTACGTCGCCGATGATCTGGTTGGTGCGCGGCAGATCGCCCTTGGCCTTGATCTCGCCGCCGCCCTTGGGCCGGCCGTAGGCGATCTTCCAGCCCCATAGTTCCGGGCCATAGCCGCGCGTCGTGACGCGCTGGCGATAGATGTCGGCGATCTGGTTGGCCTCGCCCCCCAGCAGGGCCTTGGTGCCGCATTGCTCGGCACAGGCCGGCAGCTTGCCCTCGGCGATGCGGTTGCGGCCGTATTTCTTGAACTCGGCTTCCGACGTATCCGGTTCCGGGCCGCCGGCACAGAAGGTGCACTTGTCCATCTTGCCGCGATGGTTGAACAAGCCGGTTTCCGGGAACTGCGGCGCCCCGAACGGGCAGGCGTAGTAGCAATAGCCGCAGCCGATGCATTGGTCCTTGCTGTGCAGGACGATGCCGTCCTCGGTATGGTAGATGCAATTGGTCGGGCACACCGCCAGGCAGGGCGCATCGGTGCAGTGCATGCACGCGACCGATACCGAGCGCTCGCCGGGGATGCCGTCGTTGATCGTGACCACGCGGCGGCGGTTGATGCCCCAGGGAGTCTCGTGTTCGTTCTTGCATGCGGTCACGCAGCCGTTGCAGTCGATGCAGCGCTCCGTGTCGCAGATAAATTTCATCCTCGCGGCCATGCTGTTCTCCTCCGCTCTGTTCAGTAGTTGGCGATGCGCATCAGGCCTTGACGACCCGGCACAGCGATACCTTGGTTTCCTGCATCATCGTCACCGTGTCGTAGCCGTAGGTCCAGCCCGTGTTGCAGGCCTCGCCGCGCACGGTCGGGGCCCCGCCTTCCGGATAATGGCGCTCCAGGTCTTCGCCCATCCACCAGCCGCCGAAGTGGAAGGGCATCCAGACCAGGCCGATCGGCACCCGCTCGGTGACCATTGCCATCATCTTCATGCGCGCACCGGTCGGGGTTTCGACCCAGACGTAGTCGCCGATCCGGGCGCTCATCTGGGCCGCGTCGCGCGGATTGATCTCGATGAACATGTTTTGCTGAAGTTCGGCCAGCCAGGGGTTGGAACGGGTTTCCTCGCCACCGCCCTCGTACTCGACCAGGCGCCCGGACGTCATGATCAGGGGGTAATCCTTCGAGTAGTCGACATCCTGCACCGACTTGTACAGGGTCGGCAGGCGCCAGAAGTTGGCCTTGTCGTCGTAGGTCGGGTACTTGGCGACCAGGTCGCGCCGCGGCGAGGCCAGCGGTTCGCGGTGGGTCGGTACCGGATCCGGGAAGTTCCAGACGTTGCAGCGCGCGCGCGCATTGCCGAAAGGCGCGCAGCCGTGGGCGATCACCACGCGGATGATGCCGCCGGACAGGTCGGTCTTCCAGTTCTTGCCCTCGGCCATGGCCTGCTCCTGCGGCGTGAGTTCGGCCCACCAGCCGAGCTTCTTCAGGAACACATGGTCGAATTCCGGATAGCCGGTGTCGAGCTGGCTGTCCTTGTTGCTGGAACCATCGGCCGCGAGCAGCGACTCGCCATCGTGTTCGACGCCCCAATTGGCACGGAAGGGCAATCCCCCTTCGGCCACCGACTTGTTGAGGTCGTACAGGATCGGGGTTCCCGGGTGCTTCAGTTCCGGCGTGCCCCAGCACGGCCAGGGCAGGCCGTAGTAGTCGCCCTTGCACGGGCCGTCGTCGGCGCGCATGGTAGTCGGGTTGAAGGTGTGCTTGTTCTCCATGTGGAGCTTGAGGCGCTCCGGCGAGCAGCCGGTGTAGCCGATGGTCCAGCAGGAACGGTTGATCTCGCGCAGGATGTCCTCGACCACCGGCTCGTTGAGCACCACCTTGATGTTCTTGCACAATTCGTTGTGGAAGCCGAGCTTCTTGGCGAACAGGTACATGATTTCGTGGTCGCTCTTACACTCGAACAGCGGCAGGATGACGCGCTCGCGCCACTGGATGCTGCGGTTCGAGGCCGTGCACGAACCCGAGGTTTCGAACTGCGAGGCGGCCGGCAGCAGGTAGACGCCGTCGGTGCGGCCGTGCATCGAGGCCGTCATGCTCGGATAGGGATCGATCACGACCAGCATGTCGAGCTTCTGCATCGCCGCCTTCATGTCGGGCAGGCGGGTCTGGCTGTTGGGTGCGTGTCCCCAATAGAACACCGCGCGCAGGTTGCTCGGCTGGTCGACGTAGTCGCTGTTCTCGTTGACGGCATCGAACCAGCGCGACACCGTGATGCCCGGTTTTTCCATCAATTCCTTGGAACCGAAGCGCGACAGGATCCAGTTGTAGTCGACGCCCCAGACGCTCGCGAAATGCTTCCAGGCGCCCTCGGCGATACCGTAGTAGCCGGGCAGCGAGTCGCCGTTCGGACCGACGTCGGTCGCGCCCTGCACGTTGTCGTGGCCACGATAGATGTTGGCGCCCCCGCCCGGCTTGCCGATATTGCCGAGCGCGAGCTGCAGGATGGACAGCGCGCGAACGTTGGCGGTGCCCACGGTGTGCTGGGTGATTCCCATGCACCAGACCACGGACGACGGCTTGTTCGTGGCCAGCATTTCGGCCGCCATGCGCACCGATTCCTCGGGAACGCCGGTGATGTCGGACACGATGTCCGGCGTCCATTTTGCCACTTCCTTGCGGACGTCCTCCATGCCGTAGGTACGGGCCGCGATGAATTCCTTGTCTTCCCAGCCGTTGCGGAAGATGTGCCAGAGCATGCCCCACACCAGCGGGATGTCGGTGCCGGGACGCACGCGCACGTAGTGGTGGGCGAAGCGCGCGGTGCGGGTGAAGCGCGGGTCGATGACGATCATCTTCGCGCCCAGTTCCTTGGCGTGCAGGAAGTGCAGCATCGAGATCGGGTGGGCCTCGGCCGGGTTGGAGCCGATGAACAGGACGGCCTTGCTATGATGCAAGTCGTTGAAGGAGTTCGTCATGGCCCCGTAACCGAAGGTCTGGGCCACGCCCGCGACCGTGGTCGAGTGGCAGATGCGCGCCTGGTGGTCGCAGTTGTTCGAGCCCCAGAACGAGACCCACTTGCGCAGCAGGTAGGCCTGCTCGTTGTTGTGCTTGGAGCTGCCGATCACCATCAGCGCGTCGGGGCCGGCTTTCTGGCGCAACTCGATCAGCTTGTCGCCGATCTCGTTGATGGCTTGGTCCCAGGACATGCGCACGTACTTCCCGTTCACCAGCTTCATCGGGTAGCGCAGGCGGTGCTCGCCGAAGGCGTGCTCGCGCACCGAGGCGCCCTTGGCGCAGTGCGCGCCCATGTTGATGGGCGAGTCGAAGGCGGCTTCCTGGCGCACCCAGACGCCGTTGGCCACCACCGCGTCCACCGAGCAGCCCACCGAGCAGTGGCTGCAGATGGTGCGCTTGATCTCGGTGGGCACCGGGGCGCCGGGCGCCTGGTCGGCCTTGGCCGGTTCGATCACGTTCAGCGGCAGCTGCCGGGCCAGGGCGCCGGCGCCGGCGGCGACACCGGCGCCGACCAGGAAGCGGCGCCGTTTGAGTCCGCTGTCGCGGACGGACTTCACGAGGGACATGCTGGTTCTCCCCTATCGTTCATTCAAGGCGGCTTGCCCGCCGGTTCACCAATATGCGGCGGTCTCGTAGTAACGGCGGATGTGCTCGGTTTCGTGGTAGCCGCGCTTGACCTGCGGCGCCGCCGCCGGGACGGGCGCCGCCGCCTCGCTGGCCTCGGCCGTGCCGGCCACGACGGCCAGCGCCCCCAGCGGCGCGGCCTTCAGGAAGCCGCGGCGGCCGCGGTCCGGCTGTCCGTGCTGCGGGCCGGCCGGCTTGCCGTCCGGTCCCTGTTCCAAGCCTTGCGGATGCTGTTCCATGCTGTGCCTCTCGCTTAAACGGATGATTCGGTGAGCGCTTCCCCGACCACGAAGGCTTGCGCTTCGATGGCGAGGAAGGCGCCGGCCAGGCGCGCGACCAGCCGGTAGTAATTCGCCCCTTCGGCGCCCGCGATGTCGGCCAGGCAGCGCTCGTACCAGGGTGCGATGTGGACTTCGAAAAAGGCCTCCTGCCGCGCCAGCGACTGGCGCGCGATGCCGGGAGCGCCGCTGATCAGGACGCGCATCGTTTCGCACAAGGCCCCCAGGTGGTCTTCGAACTCGCCGACGCCGCGCACCCGGCCGATGCCGAAGCGCGCCAGGTCGGCGCGCAGTTCGGCCAGCGGGGTGTCGTTCATGTAGCCGGCCAGGTAGCGCGAGCCATAGGGATTGAGCGGCGGCGTGCCGACGCTGACGAAGAGCGCGTCGAATTCCTCGGCCACGGCACCCGGGTCCATCACGCCCGAGGCGAGCGTCAAGGCTTCCCAGGCCTGCTCCAGGGCCGGATCGCCGCCTTCGGAAAGGATGGGGTCGGCGTGCGCCAGCGCGTCCAGCAGGCCGGCATCCGGCGCCGCCAGCAGCAGGCGCGACAGCAGCGCGTAAAGATCGGCGCGCGCCTGGTCCTCGCCGGACAGCGGTAGCGGTACGGCGACGGTATTGACGGGGTCGGCGGGGCGGTCGATCTGCGGCGCGTCAGGGTGGGACACGGTGCTGCTCTCCTGTGGCAAAGGGTCACCTGCAGTGTAGCCCTCCCTCGCAGGGGGCCGCGCACGGTTGATGACAAGGCGCTATTAATTGCCTCAGCGCATACCCAGTGCGTGCATGATCGTACGGATCGCGTAGGCCACCAGCGCCAGCGACAGCACGCCGCCGAGCCAGAGCGCCGCCAGCCAGGCCAGGCGCCGCGTCCATTCGCGCCGGCTTGCCATCAGTGATACCCCGCGTCGGCCTTGACCTTGCCGCGGAACACCCAGTAGGACCAGGAGGTGTACATCAGGATGATGGGCAGGATAAAGAGCGTCCCGACCAGGGCGAAGCCCTGGCTGGACGGCGGCGAGGCCGCTTCCCAGATCGAGATCGAGGGCGGCACGATGTGCGGCCAGATGCTGATCGCCATGCCGCTGTAGCCGAGGAAGATCAGGGCCAGCGAGGCGACGAAGGGCAGCCGGTGCGGGTCGCGCCTGAGCGAACGCAGCAGCAGCACGATGAACACCGTCACCAGCACCGGCACCGGCGCCAGGAACACGATGTTGGGGAAGCTGAACCAGCGCGCGGCCACCGCCGGGTCGCGCCACGGGGTCCAGATGCTGACGATGACGATGGCCGCCAGGAGCGCCAACGCGCAGGGACGCGCCACCTGCACCATGCGCGCATGCAGTTCGCCCTCGGTCTTCATGACCAGCCAGGTGGCGCCCAGCAGGGTGTAGGCGATCATCACGCCGAGCCCGGCCAGCAGCGGGAAAGGCGCGATCCAGTCGAGCGGGCCGCCGGCATAGCTGCGCCCCGATACCGCGATGCCGTCGAGGAAAGCGCCCAGCGAGACGCCCTGGAAAAAGCTGGCCACCACCGAGCCCCCGATGAAGGCCTTGTCCCACCGGTGGCGCTCGTGCTCCTTGGCCTTGAAGCGGAACTCGAAGGCCACCCCGCGGAACACCAGGCCGATGAGCATGAAGATCAGCGGCAGGTAGAGGCCCGACAGGATGATCGAATAGGCCACCGGGAAGGCCGCCAGCAGCCCCTCGCCGCCCAGCACCAGCCAGGTCTCGTTGCCGTCCCAGACCGGCGCCACGGTGTTCATCATGGTGTCGCGGTCGCGCTTTTTCGGCGTGAAGGGAAACAGCAGGCCGATGCCGAGGTCGAAGCCGTCCAGCAGCACGTACATGAAGACGGAAAAGAAGATGATGACCGCCCAGATGACGGTGGTGTCAATGCCCATGACGGGGTTCCTCCTTGTCGCGACCCAGCAGATCCGGTCTGGCCTCGCCTTCGTCGTCGTCGTTCTGCACGTCGGCGGCCGACAGCGGCCGGCTCGGCGTGCGCTCCTCGCCCGGACCGCCCTGGGCAGGCGTATGCAGCGCGAAGCGCTGCGGCCCCTTGCGCATCATGCGCAGCAGGTAGACGGTGCCGGTGCCGAACACGAAGAGATAGGCCACCACGAACAGCGCCAGGGTCAGGCCGAGCTCGGCGGCGCCATGCGGCGAGACGGCATCGGCGGTGCGCAGCACCCCGTACACGACCCAGGGCTGGCGCCCCACCTCGGTGGTGGTCCAGCCGGCCAGGATGGCGACCAGGCCCGCCGGCCCCATCCACAAGGCGAAACGCAGGAAAGGGCGGCTGGTCCATAGTCGCGCCTCCCCTGCCCGCTTGCGCCGCAGCCACAGGCTCCAGGCGCCAAGCAGGATCATGAGCAGGCCCAGCCCCACCATCAGGCGAAAGCTCCAGAACACGATCAGCGCGTTCGGCCGCTCCTCGCGCGGGAAGTCCTTCAGCCCGGGGAACTGGCCGTCCCAGGTGTGGGTGAGGATCAGGCTGCCCAGGTGCGGGATCCCGACCGCGTACTTGGTGCGCTCCTCCTGCATGTCGGGCACCCCGAACAGCAGCAGCGGGATCGCCTTGTCGCCCTCGTTCTGCCAGTGCCCTTCCATGGCGGCCAGCTTGGCCGGCTGGTGCTTCAGGGTGTTCAGGCCGTGGAAGTCGCCCACCACCGCCTGGATCGGCGCCACCAGCAGGATCATCCACATCGCCATCGACAGCATCTTGCGCACCGCCGGGTTGTCGCGCCCCTTGAGGAGCTGCCAGGCGCCGGTGGCGCCGACGATCAGGGCCGTGGTGAGATAGGCGGCGATCACCATGTGCAGCAGGCGATACGGGAAGGAAGGGTTGAACACGATCGCCAGCCAGTCGACCGGGACCATGCGGCCGCCCTCGATGGCGTAGCCTTGCGGGGTCTGCATCCAGCTGTTGGCGGCCAGGATCCAGGTGGACGAGATCAGGGTGCCGATCGCGACCGCGCAGGTGGCCCCGAAGTGCAGGCCCGGGCCGACGCGGGTCCAGCCGAACAGCATCACCCCGAGGAAGCCGGCTTCGAGGAAGAAGGCGGTGAGCACCTCGTAGGACAGGATCGGCCCCAGGATGCTGCCGGCGAACTCGGACAGGTAGCTCCAGTTGGTGCCGATCTGGTAGGCCATCACGATGCCGGACACCACCCCCATGCCGAAGCAGACGGCGAAGATCTTGAGCCAGTAGTGGTAGAGGTCGACGTAGACCTGGCGCTTCGTCCTCAGCCAGCACAACTCGAGCACGGCCAGGTAGCTTGCCATGCCAATCGTTATCGCCGGAAACAGGATGTGGAAGGACATCGTGAACGCGAATTGCACGCGCGCCAGATCCAAAGCGGACAAACCGAACATGCGGGCCCCTTTTGCTCTCGTACTCCCTTGTGGTGTCCAGAATCTAGCATGCCGGATAGGCGCGCACGCTAGAGCGTGTCGATTCGATACGCCAAAAACCCGGTTTGCGCCGCCTGCGAGTGGTTTTTATACCCGCACAAGGCCAGGCCAGCTTTCGGGATTGAAAGCTTTCTCTTCCACAGAAAACTCGAAGCCACTGATCCATATTAATGACCTGTCAGATCGGTTCAGCAGGCCCAATCCACTCGTCTATATTGGCTGACGATTCGAGCCCGGCGGCAGCCGGAATCCTGTCTATCCAGCATGCAGGCGGACTCGCGATCCGGCGGCCCGGTGGCCCGGGCCATCCATCGATCGTCGATGTGAAAGGAGATGGTCTTGACTGACAATCAGATACACCCGGCCGCGGCGCGGCTGGCCCCGGGCGCCGGGGCTGCCGACGTGCTGGTCGCTTCCTCGGCCATGCCGGCGAGCTTTCGCGAACTGCGGCAGGATGCCGCCCCGGGCGCCGTCCGGCAGTTGTTCGGCGGCGCGCCAGCGCGCGCCGGCCAGCCCGAGCCCGAACTGAGCGGCACCGGCTTCACCTACCGCCACGACTGGGGCACGCGCCGCGGGCAGTGGGTGCTGCGGCTGAACTGGGATGTCGTCCAGCCCCCGTCGCGGGTGCTGGTGGCGATCGGCGAAGGCGTGCCGGGCGGCCCGCCGGCCGGCAAGTTCATCGGCGCGGCCCGCTATACCCTGCACAACGTCGCCTCGCGCTGGAACGGCGTCGACATCTGGGTCGACATCGAGTGGAGCAGCGACATCTCGCTCTACGCCGATTACCTGATCATCAACCCTTGAACCGCACCAGGAGAATCGCATGGCACCAAATGATCGTCTCGACCAGGACGCCGCACTGCTGCTCGACCCCGGAACGCAGGAGGGGGCGGACTCATCAACCACCAAGGGCCCCTGGGCCGTCGCCGAAGCGAGCGTCGGCGCCCAGGGCCTGCAGCCGGCGCTGCAGGGCACCGGCTTTACCTACCGCCACGACTGGGGCATGCGCCGCGGCGAATGGCTGCTGCGGCTCAACTGGGACCTGATCCAGCCCGGCTCGCAGGTGTTCGTGGCCGTCGGCGAAGGCGTGCCGGGCGGGCCACCGGCCGGCAAGTTCATCGGCGCGGCGCGCTACACCCTGCACAACGTCGCCCCGCGCGCGGGTGGCGTCGACATCTGGGTCAACATCGAGTGGAGCGCCGACATCTCGCTCTACGCCGATTACCTGATCGTCAACCCGCCGGTCGCGCCGCCCGGCCTGCGCACGGTCTCGGTCACGGTGCACCGCCACGGCAGCGTGGCCCTGAGCGAGGCCGAGGCCGACAGGATCCTGGCCGACATGGGCGCCATCCTCCAGAACGACGACACCGGGCCGGACGTCGCGACCCCGGTGCGCTTCGTGCGCAACGGCGCGGTCCGGGTGCTGCCGGCAAACATCCCCGGCACCATCCAGACATCCAGCGACCTGAATGCCCTCTTGAGCGCCGGCAGCGGGGTCAAGATCGTGCAGGCGATCCGCTGGTGCGGCGGCCCCGGCGACAGCATCATCGGCTGCGCCCCGGTCGGCAGCGCTTCGGTCAACGTGGCCGCGGTGCGCTTCACCGCCGACCAGGAAGGCCTGATCTGGGTGCACGAATACGGCCACAACTGCGGCCTGGGCCACCGCACCGACGACCCGCGCGCGGTCATGTACCCGTCCGTCGGCACCGACCACAACGTCGTCAACGCGGCGGAATCCTCGACCTTCCTTTCGGGTCCGCTCAACATCACGGGCAAGGTGATGCCGGCGGCGGCCTGCTCCTGCGGCGCCGGCGGCCTGGCGCTGCCGGCCGACGTGCGCGACTTCGTCTCGCGCCACTGGGTGGAAGGCGTGCCCTGGGAACTGGCCTCGCAGTACGGCGAGCAGGATGCCCGCCTGCTGCTCGACTGGCTGGTAAACGAGCCGGAACGGCACGAGGAGTTCCTGACCCAGATCGTGGCCACCCTCGGCCACATCGGCAGCGAGATCGCGGTCCAGCCCATGATCGACTTCGTGCAAAGCCCGCGCGCCGGCCGCGCCGTGTTCAACGCCAAGAACACGGCCCTGCTGCGCCTGGGCGACCTGGCCAACCAGTCCGGCAGCCGCGCCGCGCTCGACTTCCTGGCGCGGGTCGCAAGCGACATGGACCTGGCGCGCACGCTGGCGGCGCCCCAGGCCAGCGCCGAGACGCAGGCGGCCAAGGCGATGCAGGACGTGGTGGCGCCGACCCTCGAGACCCTGGCCGCCGAGATGGCGGTATCGGCCACCTTCGGGCTGGCGCTGGCCGGCACGGCGCAGTCGCAGCAGGCCGTGGAAGCGCTCAAGGGGAACGCCGACGCCTTCGCGACCGTGAACCAGGCGGCGCAGGAAGCAGCCGAGATCGCCGCGACCGTGCGCGCCAAGGGCCGCCAGGAGTATTACAGGATGAAGGCGCAGCACCGGCATCACCTGTAATCGGGACTTGTAGGGTGGACGGCTCGCCGTCCGCGCGTTCAAACCGTCTTTGATTCGATGGAACGTCTATTCGACTGACAGCCGGACGCGCGGTCGGCAGAGCCGACCACCCTACTGTATTCTGGAAATGAAAGCCACGAACGCGGCCTTTGTCTATAATGGTCGCGTCCGCATTTTCCTGTCCTCGTCATGAACCAACCCATCTCGCTTCCGGGCGAAGCGCCGGTCAGCATCCAGGCCCTCAAGACCAGTTGCAGCGCCTGCAGCATGCACCAACTGTGCCTGCCGATGGGCCTCGAGGACGCCGACATCAACCGCCTCGACCAGATCATCGGCCGGCGCCGCCGCCTGGCGCGCGACGAGCGCCTGTACGCCATGGGCGAGCCCTTCCGCAACCTGTACGCGGTGCGCTTCGGCCATTTCAAGACCTACCAGGTGAACGCGGCCGGCGAAGCCCAGATCACGGGCTTCCAGATGGCCGGCGAACTGCTGGGCATGGACGCGATCAGCGGCACCCACCACTGCGACGCCGTGGCCCTCGAGGACAGCGAGGTGTGCGAGATCCCGTTCGCGCGCCTGGAAGAGCTGTTCGGCCACGTGCCGGCCCTGCTGCGCCACTTCCACCGCATCATGAGCCAGGAAATCACGCGCGAACAGAACGTCATGCTGCTGCTCGGCAATATGCGGGCCGAGCAGCGCTTCGCCGTCTTCCTGGTCAACCTGTCGGCACGCTACGCGGCGCGCGGCTATTCGCCGAACAGCTTCCAGCTGCGCATGTCGCGCGAGGACATCGGCAACTACCTCGGGCTCACCATCGAAAGCATCAGCCGGCTGCTGTCGCGCTTCAAGAAGCAGGGCTGGCTGCAGGTGGACAAGCGCGAAGTCACCCTGCTCGACCCGGCCCGGCTCAAGGCGCTGGCCGCCGGCACCGAGGTCTGCAGCCCGATGGGCTAGCAGACCGGATCAGAGCTCGATCACCAGGTCCGGGCGGAAGGCTTCCTGCTCGCCCTTGCTGAGGTAGCCGAGCGGGTTGGCCACCACCCGGCAGGACCAGGGCCGGCCGGCCTCGACGCCGCTGACCACGTAGTCGTTGGCGCAGTGCAGGTGGCCATGGATCCAGACCTCGGCCTGCGGGAACAAGGCGTCGAGCGCATTGCAGAAGCCCGCGGTGCCGGGCGTGAGGCCATAGCGCGGATCGGCGCTTCGCAGGCTGGGGGCGAAGTGGGTCACCACCACCGTGGTGCCGTCGAAAGGCGCCGCCAGCGCGCCGCGCAGCCAGGCCTGGCACTCCAGCGCCATCTCGCGGATGCCCTCGGCCAGCACCTTCTCGCCGTTCTTCAAGGTGGTGTTCTTCGACAGATACCAGTTGGCGGCGCGGAAGGCCTTTTCGCGCTTTTGCAGCTGCTTCGTCAGGTCCTGCTCCTGCAGCGCCAGCGCGTCGAAGTCGCTCCACAGGGTGGTGCCGATGAAGCGGATGTTCCCGATGACGAGCGTTTCGCGATCCAGCCATTCGATGCCGAGGCGCGCGCAGCTGGCGCGCAGGCGCGCATGGGCCTCGTGGTAGTCGAGGCCGTCGAATTCGTGGTTGCCGGGGATGTACAGGACCCGTGCCTTGGCCGCGCCGGGGCGCAGGGGCGAAAAGCGTTCGAGACCGAAATCAGCGTCGGTCAGGCGCGAGCCGGATTGGTAGGAGCCGATGTCGCCCGCCAGGACGACGACGTCGGTGTCGGCGCGGATCTGCGGATGGAAACCGGCGTAGCGTTCGAGGTGCAGGTCGGAGAAAAGCTGGATGCGCATGGTCGGCGCAGTATAGCGGTTTCCGCCGCTGGCTGCGCCGCCGTCTCAGAAGCTGACGCGCACGTGAGGCGCGCTGCGCTTGGCCTCGCCGTGGTAGACCGCCTCGATGTTGTTGCCGTCCGGGTCGAGCACGAAGGCGCCGTAGTAGCCCGGATGGTAGGCGCGCTCGCCGGGGCGGCCGTTGTCCCTGCCGCCGGCGGCCAGGGCGGCGAAATAGAAGGCGTCGACCATCTTGCGGTCGCGCGCCTGGAAGGCCAGGTGGTGGCGGCCGGTGAGTACGCCCTGCGCGGCCTGGCTGTCGCGGCTGGAAACGAACAGTTCGTCGGCCCAGAAATAATCGTCGCCCTCACCACCCAGCGCAATGCCCAGCACCCCGAACACGGCCCCGTAGAACCTGCGCGAGGCGGGCAGGTCCCTGACCACGAGCTGGATGTGGTCGATGAGACGGCCGCGGTAGATTTCCTGTGTTTCCATGCTGCGCTCCCGGGGAAGATTGTCATGAATTACAGCGTGTGAACACGCAGTGTAGGGGCAAAAACGCGCGAGGACAACGCTTGTCCGGCAGTCCTCAGGACACGGGCGGCAAGTCGCCGCGGGCGGTGCGCTCGAGCATGCGCAAGCTTTCCCTCTCGATGCGTGCCGGCGGGACGTGGCGCAGCACCTGGTCCGCAAAGGCGGGCAGGCCCGCCATGACGATCGGGACGCGCAGCATCTCGCCCGATTGCAGCTCGATCTTGAACCAGCGCCCCAGGTTGCCGTAGCGGATCGCGCGCACCTCGTCCCAGCGGAAGGCCAGGCGCGTGCCCGTCGGCCGCCCGAAATCCATGCCATCTTCGGACACCAGGTGCCGGGCGTAGCGGTAGTCGGCCACCAGGTAGGCCGGCAGCAGCATCATGGCGACGAAGAACACAGTCGACACCGCGTTGGTCCCCTCGATCGGCAGGACATGCGCCGCCACCGGGACCGCGGCAAAGCACAGCACGCCCGCCACGCCGATGATGAGCATGACATACGTGTGCCGCACGTGATTGCCGGCTGTCCGATCCGCGCGTTGGCGGCTGTGCGCAAGCCAGCGCCTGAACAGTGCCATCGATGCCATCCAGAACAAGACGCAGGCAAGCACGCGCAGCCAGTCGGGCATCAAGGTTCTCCTTTCTTCGGTGCGGCGAGCGCGCCGCGGTACAGGGCGTCAGTGATGCGCTCCTGGAAGCGCGCCTCCGACGAAAAGCGCCCCGGGTGGCGGTCCGGGTCGTCGCCCACGCCGCTGGCCACGTAGATCATGCCGTTCTTCGTGCGCGGGTCGAACACGAACAAGGCGTTCAGGCCCCAGGACCAGCCCAGGTGGCCGACGCCGGTGAAGCCGCCGCCCTCCACCAGCCGGTCGCCGCTGGCCCGGCCGTCCTTGACGATGCTGACGTCGAGGAAATGCTGGTTGCCCAGGCCCCAGGCGTGATACAGGCCGTGGAAGTTGTCGCTGTCGCCGTTGCCGCCGTCGGCGTCCAGCGTCCACTGCCGCGACAGCATGGCGGCCACCGTCGCCGGCTGCAGTATCTGCCGGCCCCGATGGTAACCCCCGTTCATCAGCATCAGCATGAGCTGCGCCAACTCGCCCGCCGAGATGCGCAGGCTGCCCTGCGGACCGAACACCGTGCCGTTGCTGCCCACCACGTAGCGCTCCAGGCCCGGGGGCGCGAGCGGCGGATTCAGATGGAAGTCGTCGGATTGCGCGATCCAGGGCCCTTGCCGGTCCCAGCGCTCGTCGCCGTCCTTTTCGCGGCGCCGGTACAGCGTCGCCGCATCGTCCACCTTGGCGGGTGCGAAATCGGCCAGGTAGAAGCCGGCCTTCAGCCCCATCGGGTCGAACACCAGGCGCCGCATCAGGCGGTCGAAGCGCTCGCCGCCGGCGCGCTCCATGATGGTGGCGACGATGCCGGAATTGAAGTTGACGTATTCGAAGTAGCGCCCCGCCGCATGGGTGCTGGACCACATGGCGCCCTTGCCGTGCAGGCGCCCGCCCGGCTGCAAGACCTCCTTCAGGTCGACCGCCGGGTCGAACTTGAAGCCGCCCGCGTCGCGCAGCGAGGAGGTGTGCGTGAGCAGCATGCGCAGGGTGATCGGCTGGTCCGGGAAGTGCGGGTTACGCAGCCGGTAGCCGAGATAATTGCTCACGTCCTCGTCCAGCGCCAGCCTGCCCTGCTCCACCAGTTTCATCGCGCCCAGCGCGGTCACCAGCTTGGACACCGAGGCGATGCGAAACATCGTGTCGGCATCCATCGGCTGCGCAGGCAGGGTGGCGCTGGCCAGGCGCTTGTGGCCGAACTGGCGGCTGTAGACGATCTCGCCACCGCGGATCGCCACCACCGCCAGCCCGGGCAGCGGGATGGCGGGGTCATCGACGATGGCCTGGAGCTGCCGCGTCAAGGCCACGGCCTGCTGCGCGGACAAGGGCGCGGCCGCGGCCGCGCATGACAGCGCCGACAGCGCCAGGGTGGCCAGCGCCGACTTCATGGAAGGCTTCAAGCCTTCTTCTGCTTGGCGATCCAGCCGTCCACCAGCTCGCCCAGCACGTCGAGCGGCACCGAGCCCGCGCCCAGCACCAGGTCGTGGAAGCCCGCCAGCGAGAACTTCTCGCCCAGCTCCTTCTTGGCCTTCTCGCGCAGGTCGATGATGCGCAGCATGCCGATCATGTAGGCATTGGCCTGGCCCGGCCAGGCGACGTAGCGCTCGACTTCCTGGGCGCCGATGCCGTAGTCGATCGCCTGCTGGCGCGTCCATCCCTTCGAATGCAGGCCGGTGTCGACCACCAGGCGGCGGGCGCGGAACAGTTCCGAACCGAGCGCCCCCAACAGGCCCGGCACGTCGCCTTCGTACCAGCCCTCTTCCACCGCCAGGCGCTCGGTGTACAGCGCCCAGCCCTCCGCGTGGGCGCTGCCGCCGCTGAAGATGCGCTGGCTGCGGAATTTCGGGATGCCGGTCAGCTCCTGCTGGATCGCCAGCTGGAAGTGGTGGCCAGGCACCGCCTCGTGGTAGGCCAGGCTGCGCATGCGGATCATGTCGAAGGTCGGCCCGCGCAGCGGCACCCAGAAGATGCCCGGACGGGTGCCGTCCGGCGCCGGCAGCGTATAGTGGGCGGCGGCCGACGGCTCGGTCAGCGGCGGCACGCGGCGCACCTCGACCGGCGCGCGCGGCTTGAGGTTGAACAGCGGGGCGCTCCTGCGTTCGGCGTCCTTCACCATCTCGCCGTAGCTGGCGATGATGGCGGCGCGCGGGTCGCCTTCGCCTTTCGGCTGGAAGCGCGCGTCGAGCTGCTTCATGCGGGTTTCGATATTGCCCTCGGTGAGGCCGAGCGAACGCAGGTGGCGGTCCATCTCGCCCTCGATGCGCGCCACTTCGCGCAGGCCGATCTCGTGGATCTCGTTCGGGGTCAGCTTGGTGCTGGTGAAGTTCTCGACCGCGCGCGCATAGGCCGCGCTGCCGTTCGGAAGGCGCGAGATGCCGGCCACGTCGCCGGTGCGCGGATGGATCTCCGCCATGAATTCCTGCACGCGCTTGTAGGCCGGGCGGATGCGCTCGTCCACGATGCGGGCGGCGCGCGCCAGCGCGGCGTTGCGGGTGTCCGGATTCAGGCCTTCCATTTTCTCGGTACGCTGGGCCAGCGAGGTCACCAGCACGTTCTCGTTCGCCGCCGGCTTGAGGAAGCTGTCGACCTGGAATTGCGCGCGTTCGAGGATGAAGCGCGGCGGGATCAGGGACTTGGCGGCGGCCTCGCGGGCACGCGCAAGCGCCTCGTCCATCCGGGTGCCGACCTGCTCCAGGCGGGCCAGGTAGTTGTCGAGGTCCTGCGGATTGCGCAGCGGGTGGGTGGTGTTCATGAAGTTGACTAGGCCGACCTGCACGCCGCTGAACTGCGAGAACACGAAGGCATGGTCCTCGTATGGCTCGTTGGCGATCACGTTCTGCAGCGACCAGCGCATGACCGCGGCCGAGATGCGCTGGTTCTCGTCGAGCGGGCCGGCCATCCACTTGTCCAGGCGCGCCAGGCCGGTCCTGGCCAGGGCCTGCATCTTCTGGCGGTGAGCGCGGGTCATCGGCGTCAGTTCGCGGTCCAGCCTGGCCTGCTCGGCGCCGCTGAAGTACTGGGTGGAAGTCGCCATCTGCGGGTTCAGGCGCACCCAGTCTTCGGCGAACTTGTCGGCCCAGGTATCGAAGGCCTTGTTCGGCTTGGCGCTAGACGCCTTGGCCGCGGGCGCGGCCAAGGCGGCGCTCGGCAGGCTTGCCGCCGCGATGGCGGCGGGGATGAACAGGGCGGCAATGGCGGCGCGCAGGCTGCGCTGGCGGAGGGATGGCATCTTGGTCTCGTTTCCTTGGTCGTTGTCGTGTCGGTCGACGGCGCGCGCGCCGTGCTTGCCGCGCAGGAATCTACCATGGAAAAGCTCAAGGAAACAACGCTGGCGTAGTACGTACGGGCTTGCAGGACAGCATCTGTCCAGGCGCGGCGGGCAGCGTCCGAAGTGCGGCGGGAACGGCATCCGAGCCCGTCACGCCCCATAAGTTCGATGTTTGAACTATTATTGCCGAGCGCATCCGCTCGGCTCACCACCTCACCAGTGGTGAAACAATAATTCAAATGTGAGACATAAATGAAATATTCTTTCATGGCGCCAGCCCTGCTGGCCGCTTCCCTGCTGGCCGCCGCGCCGGCGCAGGCCCAGCAGTTCAGCGTCCTCGTGTTCACCAAGACCGCCGGCTGGCACCACGACGCCGTGCATGCGGGCGTGACCGCCGTCGAGGAACTGGGCAGGCTGCACGACTTCAAGGTCTTCTGGACCGCCGATCCGGCGCGCGTGATGAACGACGCCGAATTGGCCAAGTACCAGGCCGTGGTCTTCCTGCTCACCACCGGCGACGTGCTGGACGAGCAGCAGCAGGCCGCGTTCGAGCGCTACATCCGCAAGGGCGGCGGCTTCGTGGGCGTGCATAGCGCCTCGGATACGGAGTACGGCTGGCCCTGGTACACCAGGATGGTCGGCCACATGTTCAAGGTGCACCCGGCGGTGCAGACCGCCGTGCTGCAGGTGCGGGATCGCAACTTCCCCGGCATGGAGCGCTTTGCGCCGCGCACCCTGTTCACCGAGGAATGGTATGAGTTTGGCCCGCCCACTTCCCCCAAGCTGAACTACCTCCTGAGCGTGGACGAGTCCACCTACAAGCCAGAGACCGGCAAGAGCCGGGGCATGGGCGCCTTCCACCCGGTCAGCTGGTACCAGGCCTACGATGGCGGCCGCGCCTTCTACACGGCCCTGGGCCACATGCAGGCGACCTACCGCGACCCGGTCTTCCTGCACCACCTGTATGGCGGCATCTACTGGGCGGCGACCGGGCGCGGCTTCAAGGCCGACTAGATGTGCGCGTAGCGCAAGGGGCTTGGCGCGGCAGGCCGCCTTGCTGCCGCATCTCAAGAACGGCGCCGCGCTGGGCGATTAAGCTGTTTCCACTTGGCAATCAAATGGAGGCAAGCATGGAGACGACAGTAGCGGCAGCAGACAGTGTCATCCGCGATGACGGGGCGATCGTGCTGTGGAACCCCACGGCCGCCGCCCTCTGGAGCCTGGCCCTCACACCGGCGTTCGGGGCCTGGCTCCACATGCGCAACTGGGAACGCCTGGGACAGCCGCGCCAGGCCCGCCAGGCGCGCTGCTGGTTCGCCGGACTACTCCTGATTTCCCTGGCCAGTGCCGTCGCCGGCGCCGCCGGCGCCCTGCTCGGCCGCGACGATCTGGTCGCGCCCTGGTGGAGCTCGCTGGTCCTGTTCGGCGCCTGGGTAGGCTTGTCGGCCTATCCGCAGATCAGGCACGTCGACGACCACCATGGCGAAGGCTATGCGCGCCGTTCCTGGGCGGCGCCGCTCCTGATCGGCCTGGCCGCGATCTGCGCCATTCCGTTCGCGGCCGCGCTGATTGCCGGCTACCGGGCGGCGGCGGGCCATTGATCATCCTTCCCCGCTCCCGGGCTGCGCGTCCGCCACGATTTCCAGCACCGGCTCGCGCTGCCAGCTCCAGCTGCGCGCCAGGCGCCAGTCGCGCGCCCCGCCCTCCGCCACCACTTGCCAGTGGGTCGCCTCCAGCGCCGGCGCCTGTGCCACGAAGCGGCCGCGGGCGTCCGGCAAGGCTTCCAGGACGCGGTCGCGTTCCGGCTGGGTCGGGTGCGCGAGGCGGATGTGGAAGGCTGCGCGCACCGGCTCGCCATGGCTGAGCAGGGTGCCGGTGATGCGCCCGGCTGCGGCGTCGTAGCTGGCTTCGAGGCGCAAGCCGAGGCGGCTCGCGGCGCGGTCGCGCCGCAGTTCCTGGTTGATGGCCTTGCCCTGCTTGTAGTAGTCGCCGACCACCATCGCGTCCGGCCGGCTGGTCGCCAGCCAGATCATGACGACGCCGCCGACCAGCACCAGCACCGGGCCGATCATCAGGAACCAGGGCCAGCGGTGCCGGTACCATGGTTCGGCCGGCTGGAGGCGCATGTTCGTTTGCATGTTGTCTGTTCCTTTCTTACCTGGGCACGATGAATGCCGCTTCTTCCGTCACCTGCAGCGCGGCGCCGTCTTTTGATGCCAGCGTGAAGGCGATCCGGTTCGAGCCGGGCCGGGCGTCCGCGCCGGCGACGCGCACCCGCACCGGCACGGCGCGAGTGGTGGCCGCGTCGATCTCGACCACGTCCCCGTCCACCACGTTCGCCGAGGCGATGCCGTCGACCGTGATGCGCAGGCGCAGCGGCTGTTCAAGCGTGTTCATCACCTGCAGCCGGTACACGTTCTCGATCATCCCGTCCTCGACTTCGCGTCCCATCGAGCCGCGGTCGCGGATCACGTCGAGCTTGAGCGGGTTGCGCAGCGCCAGCGAGGCCACCATCGCCGTGCCGAGGATCGCCAGCACCGCGGTATAGATCAGCACGCGCGGACGCAGCACGCGGCGCCGCACCTCGCTCGGCGAGAGTTTCGCGGCCAGGGCATTCTCGGTGGCGTAGCGGATCAGGCCGCGCGGACGCTTCACCTTGTCCATCACGCCGTTGCAGGCATCGACGCAGGCGGCGCAGCCGATGCACTCGTACTGCAAGCCTTTGCGGATGTCGATCCCGGTCGGACACACCTGCACGCACATGCTGCAGTCGATGCAGTCGCCGCTGCCGGGCGAGGCCATGCGCGCATTGCGCGGCTCGCCGCGGGCGGCATCGTAGGTGACGATCAGGGTGTCCTTGTCGAACATCGCGCTCTGGAAGCGCGCATACGGGCACATGTATTTGCACACCTGCTCGCGCAGCCAGCCGGCGTTGCCGTAGGTGGCGAGCGCATAGAACAGCACCCAGAATCCTTCCCACGGTCCCGGGCCGAACGAAGCGATGTCGAAGCTCAGTTCGCGCACCGGCGTGAAGTAGCCCACGAACGTGAAGCCGGTCCACAGGGCCACCAGGCCCCAGGCCGCGTGCTTGCCGCCCTTGCGCGCGATCTTTTCGAGCGTCCAGGGCTGGCGGTCGAGGCGGATGCGGGCGCTCCTGGCGCCTTCGAACCTGCGTTCGATCCACAGGAAGATCTCGGTGTAGACCGTCTGCGGGCAGGCGAAGCCGCACCACACCCGGCCCGCCACCGCAGTCACCAGGAACAGCCCGTAGGCGCACAGGATCAGGAGCGCGGCCAGGTAGATGAAGTCCTGCGGCCACAGCACCAGTCCGAAGAGATAGAACTTGCGGCTGGCCAGGTCGAACAGCACCGCCTGGCGGCCGTGCATCTCGAACCACGGCAGGCCGTAGAACAGCAGCTGGGTGAGCCAGACGCAGGCCCAGCGAAGCGAGGCGTAGCGGCCCTTGATCTCGCGCGGGTAGATCTCTTCGCGCGCCGCGTACAGGCGCACCACCGCCTCACGCGGCAACTGCGCGGGGGCATTCATTTTGCTTGCGCCGTCACGATGGGTTTCATGTCGGCCCCGTTCGACAGGCTCCACACATAGGCCGCCAGCACGTGCACCTTTTCTTCGCCGAGGAACTCGCCGAAGGCCGGCATGGTGTTGGTGCGGCCCTTGCGGATGGTCTCCATCACGGTCTCCGGGCTGCCGCCGTACAGCCACACCTTGTCCGCCAGGTTGGGCGCGCCCATGGCGTGGTTGCCCTCGCCCTTCGCGCCATGGCAGGCCACGCAGGCGGCGAATTTCGGCTTGCCGAAGGCGACCTTGATCGGATCGGCCGGCAGGCCGGAGAGCTCGCGCACGTAGTGGGCCACGCTTTCGATGTCCTTGTCCGAACCGAGCGCCGCACCCATCGGCGGCATGATGCCGACGCGGCCCTGCATGATGCTTTGCTTGATGACGGCCGGCTCGCCGCCGTGCAGCCAGTCGCGGTCGGCCAGGTTCGGGAAGCCCTTGCTGCCGCGCGCATCCGAACCATGGCATTGCGCGCAATAGGTCAGGAACAGGCGCTCGCCGATGGCGTGCGCCTGCGGGTCGCTTGCCACCAGCTTCAGGTCCTGGTTGGCGTACTTCGCGAACAGCGGGCCGTACTCCGCCTTCGCCTGCTTCAGTTCGGCCTGGTACTCGCCGCTGGAGTTCCAGCCCAGTTTGCCGGCATAGCTGCCCAGGCCCGGATACAGCGCCAGGTAGGCAAAGCCGAACACGATGGTGAGCCAGAACAGCACGATCCACCAGCGCGGCATCGGCGTGTTCAGTTCGGTCAGGTCCTCGTCCCAGACGTGGCCGGTGGTTTTCTCGGGCTTGCCGTCGGCGCCCAGCTTGACGCGGTAGCTCGACTGCGACCACAGCAGGATGCCGCAGCCGAGGATCGACAGCACGGTGATGACGGCGACGTACCAGTGCCAGAACTCGTTGAAGAAATCAGCCACGCTCGCTCTCCCCTGCTTCGTCGGCCGCATCGTCCATGAAGGGCAACTGCGCCGCCCGGTCGAAGTCGCTGTTCCGGCGCAGCACGTAGGTCCAGGCCACGATGCCCAGGAAGGTCACGAAGCTGACCACCGTCATGACGCTGCTGGCGTCATCGAGAATGTGAATGACGCGTACCGCGTCCAAAGCTTGTTGAAGTCCCATGATTAATTCCTCGTCTTGATCTGGGTGCCCAGGCCCTGCAGGTAGGCGACCAGGGCGTCCTGCTCGGTCTTGCCCCTCACTTCGGCGGGCGCAGCCGCGATCTCGGCATCGCTGTAGGGCACGCCCAGGCGGCGCAGCGCGCGCATCTTCGGGATGATCTCGCTCGGGTCCAGCTTGGCCTTGGCCAGCCACGGATAGCCGGGCATATTCGATTCCGGCACCACGTCGCGCGGGTTGTCGAGGTGCGTGCGGTGCCATTCGTCGCTGTAGCGGCCGCCCACGCGGGCCAGGTCCGGGCCGGTGCGCTTCGAGCCCCACTGGAACGGGTGGTCGTAGACGAATTCGCCCGCCACCGAATAGTGGCCGTAGCGCTCGGTCTCGGCGCGGAACGGCCGGATCATCTGCGAGTGGCAGTTGTAGCAGCCTTCGCGGATGTAGACGTCGCGCCCGGCCAGGCGCAGCGGCGAGTAGGGCTTCAATCCCGCCACCGGCTCAGTGGTGGACTTCTGGAAGAACAGCGGCACGATCTCGACCAGGCCGCCGAAGGAGATCACGAGCAGCACCAGGCCGATCAGGAGCCAGGGGTTCTTCTCGATCCATTCATGGGTAAACTTCTTCTTCATTGTGTGCTCCGGTGGTTCAGGCGTGTGCCGCTTCAGGCTGCACGTGGTCTAGACGCGGCTTGACCGGCCCCGTCGGGATCGGGGCATCCACGCTCCTGGTGCCGCTCAGCGTCTTCCAGGTGTTGAAGGCCATGATCGCCATGCCCGACAGGTACAGGAAGCCGCCGGTGAAGCGGATCACGTAGTAGGGATAGGTGGCCTTGACGCTCTCGGCGAAGGTATAGGTCAGGGTGCCGTCCGGGTTCACCGCGCGCCACATCAGGCCCTGCATCACGCCGGCGATCCACATCGAGGCGATGTACAGGACGATGCCGATGGTGGCCACCCAGAAGTGCGTGTCGACCAGCGACATGCTCCACATCTGCTTCTTGCCGGCCAGGCGCGGGACCAGGTAGTAGATCGAGCCCATGGTGATGAAGCCGACCCAGCCCAGGGCGCCGGCATGCACGTGGGCGACGGTCCAGTCGGTGTAGTGCGACAGCGCGTTGATGGTCTTGATCGACATCATCGGGCCCTCGAAGGTGGCCATGCCGTAGAAGGACAGCGAGACGATCAGGAACTTCAGGATCGGGTCCGAGCGCAGCTTGTGCCAGGCGCCCGACAGGGTCATGATCCCGTTGATCATGCCGCCCCACGAGGGCGCCAGCAGGATCAGCGAGAACACCATGCCGATCGACTGGGTCCAGTCGGGCAGCGCGGTGTAGTGCAGGTGGTGCGGGCCGGCCCACATGTAGGTGAAGATCAGGGCCCAGAAGTGCACGATCGACAGGCGGTACGAATACACCGGGCGCTCGGCCTGCTTCGGGATGAAGTAATAGACCATGCCGAGGTAGCCGGCGGTCAGGATGAAGCCCACCGCGTTGTGGCCGTACCACCACTGGATCATCGCGTCCTGCACGCCCGCATAGGCCGAGTAGGACTTCATCGCCGACACCGGCATCACCGCGCCGTTCACCACGTGCAGGATGGCGACCGCCAGGATGTAGGCGCCGAAGAACCAGTTGGCCACGTAGATGTGCTGGACGCGGCGCTTGATGATGGTGCCGAAGAAGACGACGGCGTAGGCCACCCAGACGACCGTGATCAGGATCGCGATCGGCCATTCGAGTTCGGCGTATTCCTTGCCGCGGGTGAAGCCCATCGGCAGCGAGATCGCGGCCGACACCAGCACCGCCTGCCAGCCCCAGAAGGTGAAGCTGGCCAGCCGGTCCGAGAACAGCCGCACCTGGCAGGTACGCTGCACCACATAGTAGGAGGTGGCGAACAGGCCGCAGATGCCGAAGGCGAAGATGACCGCATTGGTGTGGAGGGGGCGCAGGCGTCCGTAGCTCAGCCAGGGGATGTCGAAATTCAGCGCGGGCCAGGCCAGCTGGGCCGCGATGAAGACGCCGGCTGCCATGCCGATCACGCCCCACACGACGGTCGCGACGGCAAACTGGCGCACGATCTTGTAGTTATAGTTTAGACTGGTGTCCAAGATGCTCTCCTGAAAATACCTTGATAGATGACAGTCAGGAGTGTCGTTTTTCGCCCTGCAAAAATCCTTGATGTGAATCAAATTGTTCAGCATCAGATGAGCTATGCAACAGCATCTTGCGGCCGAGTGCGCGAGGGGTGTTGGCTGAAAAATCAAGGCTGCGATTTTGAGATCAATCAGGGATCTCGACGGACACTCGGAAAGGAAGGAACACCGCCATGCCGCCTCTATCGCAATCCGCATCGGAACAACTGAGGGAGCGCCTGCACCAGGCGCGCGCAGACCTGCTCGACACCGTGCGCTCGCGCACCGGCCCGCAAGACGACGAAGCCCCGGCGATCGGCCCGCTGGCCCACCAGGGCCAGAGCGACGATGCGCCGCAATCGGAAATGCTCAGCCATAACGAACAGCACCTGGCCGACCACGAGTCGGACCTGCTGCACGAGATCGACGTCGCCATCGGCAAGCTCGAATCGGGCGGCGCCGGCATCTGCGAATCCTGCGGGCGCGACATCCCGGAAGCCCGCCTGCTGGCCACGCCGACGGTGCGCCTGTGCATCGGGTGCCAGGAGCAGCTCGAGAAGGACCAGCATACGGGGCGCGGGCCCTCGATGTAGCCTGGTGTCAGGCGGCAGACCCGTCATCCCGGCGCAGGCCGGGATCCAATATTGCCCGCATACCGATTGCGTTCGCGCTCGTGACACGCAAGGAACCTGGGTCCCGGCCTACTCCGCGACGACGTTCAAGCGCCGACACTCAACGCGATCCGCCCGGCCGGTCGTCGTCCACCAGGATCCGCATGCCCGGCCCTTCGAGATCCTCGAACTGCCCGCTCTCGGCCGCCCCGAAGAAGATCCACACCGCCAGCGCGACCAGGATCACGCTCAGGGGTATCAACAGGTAAAGCGCTTCCATCTCAATCCTTCCTCAGGCGCAGCGCGTTGAGCACCACGATCGCCGAACTGGCCGCCATGCCGATCCCGGACAGCCAGGGGTTGAGCAGTCCGGTCGCCGCCGCCGGGATCGCGGCCAGGTTGTAGACCGAAGCCCAGATCAGGTTCTGGCGGATTACCGCCAGCGTGCGGCGCGCGGTGACGGCGGCGTCGGCCAGCGGCAGCAGGCTGTCGCCCAGCAGCACGCCGTCGGCATGCACCTGGGCCAGTTCGGCGCCGCGGCCCATGGCGAAGGAGACGTCGGCGCCGCGCAGCACCGCCGCATCGTTGCTGCCGTCGCCCACCATTGCCACCACCGCGCCCTCGGCCTGCAGCTCGCGCACGAAGGCGAGCTTCTCGGCCGGCAGGCGGCCGCCGAAAGCGCTGGCCACGCCCAGTTCTCGCGCCACCGCGCCCGTTGCGGCCTGGTCGTCGCCGCTGAGCAGGATCACGCTCTTGCCGGCGCGCTGGAAACGCCTGACCACCTCTTGCGCCTCCTCGCGCAGGGCGTCGGACAGGTCGAAGCGCGCCAGCCATTGGCCTTCGCTGGCCAGCCAGGCGGTGCTGGTGCCGGTCGGCGCCGCCGAACGCACCACGCCGCCGGCCAGTTCCTGCACGAATTCGGCGGTGCCGATGCGGTAGACGACGCCGTCGATGCTACCTTCGATGCCGCGCCCGAAGTCGGCGCGCAGGCCGCGCGCGCTCAAGCCGTGGCCCGGCATGGCCGCACGGATCGCCATCCCGATCGGATGCGAGTTCTCGGCCTGGAGCGCGGCGCCGATGCGCAGGCACAGGTCGGCGTCATGCGCGCCGACCGGCAGCACCTGGCGCAACACCGGCCGGCCCAGGGTCAGGGTGCCGGTCTTGTCGAACACCACGTGGGTGGCGCGCTCGAAGGTTTCCAGGGTGTGCGGCGCAACCGCCAGCACGCCGCGCCGCAGCAGCCGGTCGGTGGCCGCCGCCAGCGCGGTCGGGGTGGCCAGCGACAGCGCGCACGGGCAGGACACCACCAGCACCGCCACCGCGGCATGCCAGGCGCGCTCCGGGTCGACCGTATTCCAGACCAGGTAGACGGCCGCGCTCAGCACCAGCAGGGCCAGCACGAACCAGGCCGCGACCCGGTCGGCCCACAGCGCGATCGCCGGCTTGCCCTGGCCGGCGCGCTCGACCAGCTTGACCAGCATCGCCAGGGTGCTGTCGCGCGCCGCCGCCGTGATGCGCACCACGATGGCCTGGCCGGCATTCACGGCGCCGCCCGGCAGCACCTCGCCCGGCCCCATGCGGCGGGTCCGGCTTTCTCCGGTCAGGAGCGAAAAATCGAGCTCGGTCGAGCCCTCGTGGATGACGCCGTCCGCCGGCACCGCCCGCCCGGGCGGCACCAGCACCAGTTCGCCCACCGCCAGGCCCGAGGCCGGCACCAGCTCGGTATCGCGCGCCGCCGGGTCGCCGCGCAAGCGCAGCCCCGAGGCGGGCACGCCGCCGCGCAGGGTGTCGAGCGCCCGGGTGGCGCGACGGCGCGCGCCCAGCTCCAGGTAGCGGCTGCCCAGCAGCAGGAACACGAACATCGTGATCGAGTCGAAATAGACCTCGCCCGTAGCGGACGCGAGAGTGACGCAGCTGCCGGCGAAGGCGGCCACGATGCCGAGCGCCACCGGCACATCCATGCCCGGCACGCCGCGCCGGATGTCGCGCCAGGCGCCGGCGTAGAAAGGCAGGGCCGAATAGAATACTGCCGGCAGCGTGAGCGCGAACGAGGCCCAGGCCATCAAGGCACGCATGTCGGCGTCCATGGTGCCGTCCTGCGCCAGGTAGACCGGCACCGCATACATCATCACCTGCATCATCGACAGGCCGGCCACGAACAGCTGGCGGAACAGGGTGCGGCGTTCGCGCTCGATCCGCTCGGCGTGGCGCTGGGCGTCGTAGGGCGCGGCGAAGTATCCGATGGCGCGCAGCGCGCGCACGATCGCGCTGGGGCGGCACAGGGCCGGGTCCCAGCGCAGGTAGACGCGCCCGGTGGCCACGTTGAGCGACACCTCCTGCACCCCGGCCAGCTGCCCCAGGCGCCGCTCGACCAGCCAGACGCAGGCGCCGCAGCGCACGCCCTCGATCGAGAAGCTGCCCTCGCCCTCCATTCCCTGCTGGTCGTACAGCGCCAGCTCGGGCTCGTCCCCCCTGGCGGCGTTCGAGGCCGCGTACTCGGTGCGCACGCTGTAGTAGTCGGCGAAGCCGCCGGCCACGATCGCCTCGGCCGCGGCGGCGCAGCCGGGGCAGCACATGCCGCGCAGCGCGCCGTCGACCCGGGCCTGCCAGCGGCCGCCTTCCGGGACCGGGGAGCCGCAGTGAAAGCAGGGTGCCGCGGCGCCACCAATGCCGGCGCCCCGCACGGCGTCGTTGGCCGCCTGCGCTGCCTGCAACGACGGCGCCACCTGCGCCAGCAGCGCGCTCATGCCTGTGCTCCCGGCGCGACGCACAGGACGTCGATCCAGTGGGCCCACATCCCCTGGGCCGCCGTGCCGGGCGCGGACATGCCACCGGCTGCGCGCCACAGCCCGAGCAGGCCGAAGCCGAGGATCAGGAAGCCGCAGGCCAGGCGCACCTGGCGCCGCTGGAATACGTTGCGCAGGCGCACCCCGGCCATGCCGATCGCCGCCAGCATCGGCAGGGTGCCGAGCCCGAAGGCCAGCATCACGCCGGCGCCGCCGAGCGCGGAGCCGCTCAGCATGGCCGTCACCAGCATGCTGTAGACCATCCCGCAAGGCAGCCAGCCCCACAGCGCGCCGGCCGCGAACATGCGTCCCGGCGTGGCGCCCGGACCGAGCCGGCGCAGCAGCGGGGAAATGCGGCGCCACAGCGCCTGTCCGCCGCGCTCCAGCAGCGCCAGTCCGCGCCAGGCATCCATCAGGTACAGGCCCAGCACCACCAGCATCAGGTTGGCCAGCACGTAGGCGCCGAGCTGCAATGCCGGCAGCCCGGCCAGGCTGGCCAGGCCATTGACGCTGCCCGCCAGGCCGCCGGCCAGCGCGCCGGCCGTGATATAGCTGGCGATGCGGCCGGCGTTGTAGGCGGCCACGTGGGCGGCCGCCGGCGCCAGGCGCTGGATGGCCACGGTGCGCACCGGGACCGGGAAAGCCGGCCGCGGCGCGACCGACATGGCGCCGACGATGCCGCCGCACATGCCGGCGCAGTGGACGCTGCCGGCCAGGCCGACCAGGAATACCGGGAGCAGGCTGACGTTCATACGGTCCGGGAGTAGCGCGGCCCTTCGCTGCGGGCGGCAAGATAGCGGTCGAACACCATGCACACGTTGCGGATGAGGAGGCGTCCCTTCGTGGTCACGGTGAGCCATTCCGGGCCGAGCGTCACCAGCCCGTCCTCTTCCATCTGGCGCAGGCGCGCCAGCTCCGGGGCGAAGTAGTCGCGGAACACGATCGGGAAGGCCTGTTCCAGCGCCGGGATCGACACTTCGAACTGGCACATCAGCTTCTGGATCAGGCTGCGGCGCAGCGCATCGTCCATGCCGAGGCGAAATCCGCGCGCCACCGGCAGCTCGTTCTGGTCGAGCAGGTCGTAATACTCCTCGAGGGTCTTGACGTTCTGGCTGTAGGTGGCGCCCACCGCGCCGATGGCCGAAACGCCGCAGGCCACCAGGTCGGTGTCCGCATGGGTCGAATAGCCCTGGAAGTTGCGGTGCAGACGGCCCTGGCGCTGGGCCACGGCGAGGTCGTCGTCCGGCTTGGCGAAATGGTCCATGCCGATGTAGACGTAGCCGGCCGCGCCCAGGCGTTCGATGCACAGCTGGAGCATCGCGAGCTTGGTGTCGCTGGACGGCATGTCGGCTTCCACGATGCGGCGCTGCGGCTTGAACAGGTGCGGCATGTGGGCGTAGTGGTAGACGGCGATGCGGTCCGGGTTCGCCGCGACCACCTTGTCGAGGGTCTGGCGCATCGTCTCCAGGGTCTGTTTCGGCAGGCCGTAGATCAGGTCGATGCTCACCGAACGGAAACCGGCGGCGCGGGCGGCATCGATCACCGCGCGCGTCTCAATCTCGGGCTGGACGCGGTTGACGGCGCGCTGCACCTCTGGGTCGAAGTCCTGCACGCCCAGGCTGATGCGATTGAAGCCCTGGCGCCGCAAGGTGTGGACCCGCTCGCTTGATACGGTGCGCGGGTCGACCTCGATCGAGTACTCCCCCACCTCGTCGGGCGCGAAGCGAAAGTTGCGGCGCAGGTGGGACATCAGGTCGTCCATCTGGGCATCAAGCAGATAGGTCGGGGTGCCGCCGCCGAAATGCAGCTGCTCGACCTCGTTCATGGCGCCGAACAGCGCGGCCTGCATGGCGATCTCGCGCTTCAGGTAGGCCAGGTAAGTGGCGGCCTTGTCGCGCTTCCTGGTGACGATCTTGTTGCAGGCGCAGTAGTAGCAGACCGTGTCGCAGAACGGGATGTGCAGGTACAGCGACAGCGGACGGCCGCCGCCGCGGGTGAGCAGGCCGGCCACGGCGTGCAGGTAGTCGCGGTAGCCGAACTTGTCGTCGAAGCGGTCGGCGGTCGGATAGGAGGTGTAGCGCGGCCCGTTCCTGCCGAGGCGCTTGAGCAGGTCGACATCGACGTCGACCGTGGAGCACGCCGCGGCATGGGTTGCCGGGTGGGCGAGGATGGGAACCACGGGCTTGCCCACGGCCGGTAACACTGTTGCGTGCATGTCAATCAACTCCTGCTGCTGCCGCTTTGCGGAACTGCAAAGCGGCTTGAATAACAGGCAGTTTATTGATCAGCGTCGTGGAAATCCTTGACTTGCATCAAATACGGACGAGTCTGCCACAGCTGCATGGCGCCGCCCGCCCCTACCGGGGCAAGCAGCGTTCAGCGCCGCGCCGGCGCCGTGTCCTCGAGCTTGAACACCGACAGGGCCTGCACCAGATGGAAGGCCTCGTCAGCCACGTTGGCCGAGGCGTTGGCCGATTCCTCCACCAGGGCCGCGTTCTCGCGGGTGATCTGGTCGAGCTGGGACATGGCCGCGTTCACCTGGGCGATGCCGGTGCCCTGCTCGCGGCTGGCGCCGGTGATGCCGTTCATGATCGCGGCCGCCTCGACCACCGAGGCCACCACTTCGCGCATGGTCCGGCCGGCGTCGCCCACCAGCACGTTGCCTTCGCCGACCTGCTGCACCGAGGTCTCGATCAGGGTCTTGATTTCCTTGGCCGCCGCGGCCGAGCGCTGCGCCAGGCTGCGCACCTCCCCGGCGACCACGGCGAAGCCGCGCCCCTGCTCGCCGGCGCGGGCCGCCTCGACCGCCGCATTCAGCGCCAGGATATTGGTCTGGAAGGCAATCCCGTCGATCAGGCCGATGATGTCCACGATGCGGGTGGCCGAGGCGCTGATATGGCCCATGGTATCGCCCACCCGGCCCACGGCCTCGCCGCCGCGTCCCGCGACCTTCGAGGCCGCCACCACCAGCCCGTCGGCGCGCACCGCGCTCTCGGTATTGTGGCCGGCCGCCTCGGCGATCTGCGCCAGGCTGCTCGCGGTCTGCTCGAGGCTTGCCGCCTGGGCTTCGGTGCGGCTGGCCAGGTCGCCGTTGCCGGCGGCGATCTCGCGGGTCGCATGTTCGATCGAGGCCACGTTGCGGCGCACGTCGCCGACAATGGCCTTCAGGTTGACGTTCAGCTGGCGCAGCGCCAGCTGCAGGCGGCCGATCTCGTCGTTGCGCCCCGGCTCGCAGGGATGGGACAGGTCGCCGCCCGCCAGCGCATACACGGCGGCGGTGGCCTCGCGCAGGGGACGGGCGATGGTGCGATGCAGTTCGGCCCAGGCCGCCAGCGTGGTCGCCACGCCGGCGGCCGCCAGCAGTTGCCACAACAAGCCGTCCGCCGCCAGGCCGAGGCCCGCCATCAAGAGCGCCTGGCCGGCCATGACGATGGCGAGACGGCGCGACAGCGGCAGCGAACGCAGCGCATCGAGGCGGGCGCGCCAGCCGAGGCGGCGCACCGCGCCGCGGTGGATCGCCAGGCCCTTGGCCTCGCCGGCGCGGAACTTCCGATAGAGCTCGCTCGCCGCCTGCACCTGGGCGCGGCTCGGCGCGGTGCGCACCGACATGTAGCCGGTGACGCGGCCGCCTTCCTTGATCGGCACCACGTTGGCCACCACCCAGTAGAAGTCGCCGTTCTTGCGGCGGTTCTTGACCATGCCGGTCCAGGGCTCGCCCGCCTGGAGCGTACGCCACAGGTCGGCAAAGGCTTCCGGCGGCATGTCCGGATGACGGACCATGTTGTGCGCCTTTCCGAGCAATTCGTGTTCCTCGAAGCCGCTGACTTCGATAAAGCTGGGGTTGACGTAGGTGATGCGGCCCTTGACGTCGGTCTTCGAGACGATCGACTGGCCTTCCTTCAACAGATATTCGATGCCGGTGACCGGCAGGTTGGTGCGCACTGACTTCTCCTTGTTGCCGTAAGGCAAGTTTCCAACGCACGATTCTAACAAGTGAAACTCTAAATTTCTTGACTTGGATCAAATTCAGCCCAGTCGACGTGGAAAAAAGCCAGCAAAAACCTTGATTGGCATCAAGTCTTGCCACTCGTGTAAGCTTACGGTATGGACAATATGACACATTCGCTCGTCGGCCTGGCGCTTGGTGAACTGGTCGAGCGCGCCCTGCCGGCAACTGCCGACCCAGTCCAGGGGCGCACCCGCCGCCGCGCCCTCCTGCTCACCGGCCTGCTGGCCAGTAACTTCCCCGACCTCGACCTGGTGCTCACGCCGCTGCTGCCGGCGCCGCTGGGCTACCTGATCCACCACCGCGGCCACACCCATACCCTGCTGTACGCGCTGCCGCAGGTGCTCCTGCTGCTGGCCCTGATTTGGCTGCTGTGGCCGGCGGCGCGCCGCCTGCTGAAGGAGGACCGCGGCGCCCGTCGCGCCGTCCTTGCGACCGCCGTGCTGGGCATGCTGCTGCACTTGTCCTTCGACGGACTGAACGTGTATGGCATCCACCCCTTCCACCCCTTCGATTCGCGCTGGCTGTACGGCGACCTCGTCTTCATTGTCGAGCCGGTGTTCTGGACTGCGCTCGGCGTCGCACTCGCCCTGCTGTCGCGGCGCGCGCTACGACGCCGGCTGGGACTGCTCTTTTTTGCCGCCATGCCGGTGCTGTTCGCCTGGATGGGCTTCCTGCAATGGGGCTCGCTCGCCGGCCTGGGCGCGGTGGCGCTGCTGGTCGCCGCTGCGAACCTCAAGTTCGGCGCGCGCGCCGGGCTGGTGGCGGCCTTGCTCGCCTGCGTGGGCTTCGTCGGCATCCAGGCGGTGGCCGGGCAGCTCGCACGCGGCGAGATCCGCGCCGCGCTGGAAAACCTGGCGCCGGGCAGCCGCGTGCTCGACGTCCCCTTGTCTTCCTTCCCGGCCAACCCGCTGTGCTGGTCTTTCGCCACCGTGTCCGAAGGACCGGCGGCGGGGAGCTACGGCGTGCGCGTCGGGGTACTCAGCCTGGCGCCCGGCCTGAGCCCGGTCTGGGCATGCCCGGCTCGCTTCGGTGGCGTGCCCGACAGTGCAGCCGGTGCGGACGCTGGTCAGGCGGCCCAGGCTGCGCCCAAGGCGACACCCGCACTGGCCTGGAAATTCAGCGAGACCGGCAGCCTGGCCGAATTCCGTGCGCTGCAGCGGACCAACTGCCACTTCGATGCGTGGCTGCGCTTCGCCCGCGTGCCCTCGCTGGCCGGCGGGGTGGCAACCGATATCCGCTTCGGCGCACCCGACCAGCCCAATTTCTCGACCCTGCCGTATGCCGAGCGCGCGGCCGACCCTTGCCCCCGGCCGGTGGCGCAATGGGGCTATCCGCGCGCCGACCTGCTCGGTTGGAAAGCTGGTCCGCCGCGCTAGCGCGCGCGCCGCGCCGGCGTTCGCAGCTGCCCGCCGGCCTGCACCCTCCCCTGCCTGTCGGCATGGGCGATGACGCGCCCGAAGAAGTCCACCAGGCCGGGCGCGTGCAGGTCGAAGCAGAAGCCGTCGCGCACCTGCCAGACGCGCTCGCGGAGCGCGGCCATGGCTGCGCGGTCGTGCAACTGCTGCGCCAGGCCCTTGATGCTGTCGAAGAACAGCCCGATCCCGAGGCGCCGCGCCAGCGCCTGCGCCGCCACGATGGCGCCGCCATTGTCGAACTGGATCATCGGCAGGCCGGCCGCCGCCAGGGTCGCCACCCGCGCCGGAATGTTCAGGTCGTCCCAGTCGGCGCGCCGGATGTCGCCGCCGTTCTGGCTGCGAAACACATGCAGCCAGCCGGCGTCGTACTGCGAGAACTCGCGCACCCATCGGTCCGGGTCGACGTTCGGATGCAGGTGCAGGTGCTCGGGCGCTAGCGCCCGGGCCTTGTCTATCCACTCGCGCCACTGGCCCTGCGTAAAGTCTCCGTAGAAATGCAGGTGGATACCGTGGCGCGCAAGCTCGGCCACCGTGGGCGGATGCAGTCCGATCGGCCGCCCCGGCACCACGGTGTGCACCTGGCCGCCCGCGCCCGGCCGGGCGGACAGCAGGGGCGCACGCTCCTGCAGGAACCAGGCGCGGCGCGGCAGGTCGCCGTCGAGCACGAACTCGAGCCGGGGCGCGGGCCGCGCCGCGGGCGGCCTGGGCAAGGCGGTGGCGAACCAGTCGCGCATTTCGGGACTGCTGTAGATGCAGCCGTCCGCCAGCCGCACCAGATCGGCCAGCAGCGGCCAGGTCCCCTTCTCGATGCAGATGAAGGGCCCTTCCTTGAAGTGCCACACGAAGGGAATGTCCGGCGTGTGCGTCAGCACCTCGTGGGCGAAGGGCACGGCCTGCCAGTTCAGCTGGGCATAGACGAGGTCGGGTTCGATGCGGTCCAGCGCTTCGCGCCATCCCTGGCGCGGCAGTTCCTCGACCGCCCCGAAAGGCAGCGGCCCGACGGTATTGAACCAGTACGGCGTGGGCGTCCACAATCCGTACAGCCGGTGCCCCAGGGCTTCCAGCGCCAGCACACGGTCGGCGTTGTAGGCCAGTTCGCCGGCCAGGACGATCTTGAGGCCCTTGCGCCGGCCCTGCGGCCTGCTGCTACGCGCCTGCGCGTACAGCCGCTCCTCGTCGATGAGGTTGCCGGTGCTGGTATGAAAGCGCAGCGGCCCGGCGACCCGGTAATGCCGGCGGAACGGGTTGACGCCCCCGAGCGGCTCGCGCATGCGCTTGTGGCGCTGGTCCGGATGGTCGACCCACTCGCAGCTGAGCGCCCCCGTCGGAACGAAGGCGCCTTGCGCGCGCAAGGCGGTCCAGAACAGCCGGTCGAGGTCGTCGCTTTCGAGCTCGGCGCGCTCGCGCCAGCGCAGCTCGGTGCGGCGGTGCAGGCACTGGACCAGCTGCAGGCATTCGCCCGGGATGATGCCGTCCGCGCTGCGGTTGTAGTGGTGGCGCACGCCCGCATAGGCCAGTACCGCGCCGGGCGCGCGCTCGAGGCGGGCCACCAGCTGGGCCAGGTGGTCGGCGTGCCAGACATCGTCGCTGGGCAGGTAGGCCAGCAGTTCGCCGCGCGCGGCGTCGAGGCCGGCGTTGATGGCACGGCCCAGACCGCCATTGCCGTCGAAGCGCAGGTAGCGCACCCGGGCGTCGGCCAGCCAGGGCGCCAGGGCGCAGGCGGTATCGTCGCAGGAACCGTCGTCGACGATGACGAGCTCCCAATCGGCATAGGTCTGCGCCCACAGGCTGTCGAGGGCGCGGCCGATGAAGGCCGCCTGCTCGAAGGTAGGCATGAGCACGCTCACGCGCGGGGAATCGGGGACGGACGGCTGGCTGCGCATGACGAAGACCGGTTGTGAAAGCCTCTCCAGATTAAGAGGCGGGGCCCGGCCACGTTTGCGGCATGTCAGCAGTGCGCGGCGCCCCGGGTGCGAGCGCCGGGCGCGCCGCAAGGCTATACTCGCGGCATGCACCCCGACCAGCCCATTCCCGATACCGCCTGCTACTGCTCGGCGCTGCGCCAGGCCTCGCGCTACGTCACCTCGTTCTATGACCAGGTACTGTCGGGTTCGGGCCTGCGCGTGACCCAGTTCGCGATCCTCGCCAGGCTCAGGCCGAGCCCGGCCACGGTGACCCAGCTGGCGCAAAGCATGGTCATGGACCGCACCACGCTGGCGCGCAACCTGCAGCCCCTGGTGCGCGAAGGGCTGGTGCACATCCGTCCCAACGAGCACGACCGGCGCGAACGCGTCATCGCCCTGACCGAGTCCGGCCGCGCCAGGGTCGAAGCCATCCTTCCCGCCTGGCGCCGCGCCCAGGCCCGCTTCGACGAGCAGTTCGGCGCCGAGCGCGGCGCCCAGTTGCTGGCAACCATGCGGGCCGTGGTCGACAGCGGCCTGCACGCATCCGGCGCGGCGCCGCCGGAAGACGCCGGCTGAACGGCGTGGCGGGCGCGGCGCCTGCCACTTTTCCGGTAACATGCCCGGTTTCGCTACCCGAGTTGCCGTGCCCCCTTCCGAACCCATGCTAGCCTTCCTGTCGAACGGCGGCGCCCTAGGTGCCCGGATCCACGCGCACGACTGGAACGCCCATCCGCTCGGACCGATCAGCGCCTGGCCGGCAGCCCTGCGCACCACGCTCGGCATCGTGCTCGGCTCGTCCTTCCCGACCTTCCTGGCCTGGGGTCCGCGCCTCGACCTGTTCTACAACGACGCCTACCTGCCCCTGCTCGGCAACAAGTCCGCCGACGCGCTCGGACGGCCGCTGGCCGAGGTCTGGGACGAGGTGTGGGAATCGGTCGGCGCCTATGCCCAGCGCGTGCTCGCGGGCGAGTCCTTCTTCTTCGAGAACTATGGCGCCACGCTGGAGCGCCATGGCTACCGCGAGCAGGCCTGGTTCACGTTTTCCTATAGCCCGCTGCGCGACGACCAGGGCGTGGTGTGCGGCCTGCTGTGCACCGCCATCGAAGTGAGCGACAAGGTGCGCGCGCTGGCCAGGCACAAGGAAGCGGAAGAACATCTTGCCCTGTCGCTCGAAGCCTCGGGCAACATCGGCACCTGGTCCTACGACCTCGACACTGCCGCCACCTACGTCGACGAGCGCTTCGCGCGCCTGTTCCAGGTCGACGCCGCGCTGGCGCGCGAAGGCACCGAGCTGGTGCGCTTCACCGACATGATCCACGCGCAAGACCGCCCGGCCGTGCTGGCGGCGATCGACCGCGCCATCCTCACCGAAACCCTGTACGACGTCGAGTACCGGATTCCGCAGCGCTCCGGCGTGGACGTGTGGGTCAATGCGCGCGGCAAGGTGTTCGCCAACCCGGAGACCGGGGGCCGCCGCTTCGCCGGCATCGCCGTCGACGTCACCGAGCGCAAGCACGCCGAGCAGGCGCGCATCGAGAGCGAACGGCAGGCGCTGGCCGCCTCGCTGCGCGCCGACGAAAGCGCGCGCCGGCTCGACGTGCTGCTCGAGGCGGCGCCGGTCGGCATCATCTACGTCGACAGCCAAGGCCGCCTGCTGAGGGCGAATGCCGCCAACCGCCAGATCTGGGGCGACTACCCGCTGTCGGCAAGCGTGGACGAATACGGCGAATGGAAAGGCTGGTGGCCGGCCGGGACGCCCCGGGCCGGTCGGCGCCTCGAGATCCCCGAATGGCCGATTGCGCGGGTGCTGCGGGGCGAAGACCTTGTCGCCAGCGTCATCGAGATCGAACCCTTCGGCGAACCCGGCACGCGTCGCACCATCCTGATCCGTACCGCCGCCATCCGCGACCGCGACGGCAAGGTGCAGGGCGCGGTGGCGGCCAACATGGACATCAGCGCCCAGGTCGCGGCGGAGCGGGCGATGATGGAAAGCGAGGCCAAGTTCCGCCTCATCGCCGACGCCATCCCGCAGCTGGCCTGGTCGGCCGACGCGGAAGGCGCCAACGACTACCTGAACGCACGCTGGTCCGAATTCACCGGCATGCCGCTCGAGCGCATCGGCAGCAACGGCTGGGGCGACGTGATCCACCCGGACGACCTGGCGGCCCTGCTCGCGACCTGGCGCGACAGCCTGGTCTTGGGCGAGCCCTACGAGATCGAGCACCGCCTGCTGCACCACGGCGGCGAATACCGCTGGATGCTCAACCGCGCCCTGCCCCTGCGCGACCAGAACGGCAAGGCCATTCGCTGGATGGGCACCCTGACCGACATCCACGACAAGAAGGCCGGCGAGGAAGAGCTGCGGGCCCAGGCGCGCCGCAAGGACGAGTTCCTGGCCATGCTCGCGCACGAGCTGCGCAACCCGCTGGCGCCGATCAGCAACGCCGCCCAGCTGCTCTCGATGGCCACCCTCGACCCGCAGCGGGTGCGCCAGTCGAGCGAGGTGATTATCCGCCAGGTGCGCCACATGACCTCGCTGGTGGACGACCTGCTCGACGTTTCGCGCGTGACGCGCGGCCTGGTGGAACTGGAGCGCGAGCGGGTCGACCTCAAGGCGGTGGTCGCCAGCGCGGTCGAGCAGGCCAGGCCGCTGATCGAAGCGCGCGGCCATGCGCTCGACCTGCACATGGCGTCGAAACGCTGCTGGGTGCACGGCGACCGCATCCGGCTGGTACAGGTGATCGTCAACCTGCTGGGCAACGCGGCCAAGTACACGCCCCAGGGCGGCAGCATCGCGCTGTCGCTCGAGACGGGCGAAACGGACGTGACGATCGCGGTGCGCGACAATGGCATCGGCATCGACCGGGCCATCCTGCCGCAGGTGTTCGAGCTGTTCACCCAGGCCGAACGCACCCCGGACCGCTCCCAGGGCGGGCTCGGCCTCGGACTGGCGCTGGTGCGCAGCCTGGTGCAGCTGCACGGCGGACGGGTCGCCGCCCATAGCGACGGCGCCGGCAGGGGCAGCACCTTCACCGTCACCCTGCCGACGGTCGACGGCGGCGCCGGCGGCGCGGCCGCCGAAGCGCAAACCGCGGCGCCGGCCGCTGCCGGCGCGCGCCGGCGCATCCTGGTGGTCGACGACAACGTCGATGCGGCCCTGTCGCTGGCCGAGGTCCTGCGCTCGCTCGGGCATTCGGTGGCCACCGCGCACGACTCGCACGACGCGCTGGCCCAAGCGGCACAGGCGTGGCCGGACGTCTTCATCCTCGACATCGGCCTGCCCGACATCGACGGCTACGCGCTGGCGCGCCGTCTGCGCGACGCGGCGGCAAAGCGCGCGGACCGACGCGGCGCGACCCTGCTCGCCCTGACCGGCTACGGCCAGGCCCACGACCGGGTGCTGGCGAAGAGCGCCGGCTTCGACCACCATTTCGTCAAGCCGGTCGACCTGGCGCCGCTGGTGGAGATCATCGAGCGCGCGCCGTCCCGGGAATTAAGGCAGGCTTAACCGGGCGCGTCCCATGCAATGCGCATTGCAAGGCAGGCTGGCGCAGCCCTATGCTGGCACCGTCGCCGGCCGGCCCGGCATTCACGAAGGACGCCCATGCCAGGCCTTGCCACCGCCGCCCTGCTCCTGTCCGCGCTGTCCGCAGCCTTGCCGCCGCATGCGGCCGCCAACCCGTCCTGCACCCCGCTGGAAGCCATTCCGGCGGCGGTCGCGGATGCCCCCTTCCTGGTGTTCGGCGACGTGCACGGCACCCGTGAAGTGCCGGCCTTCGTCGCCGCCTACCTGTGCGCCAGCGCGCGACAGCAGCGCAAGACCACGCTGGCGCTCGAACTGCCCGCGACCGCCCAGGACGCGCTCGACGCCTTCATGGCCAGTCAGGGCGCGCCGCAGGACGTCGAACGCCTGACCGCCGGCGGCCTGTGGCGCAGCCCGCGCCAGGACGGCAGGACCAGCATCGACACGCTGCGCCTGATCCAGCGGGTGCGCACGCTCCGTGCCGAAGGCCTGGACATCCGCATCGCCGCCATCGACAGCGTGGCGGCGCCGCGGCAGCGCAGCGCCGCCATGGCCGAGCGCCTGCGCGCCGAACTGCGCCAGGGCGCCGGCCGCCAGGTGGTCGCGCTGGTGGGCGCGCTGCATGCGATCCGCAGCAAGGGCAATCGCTTCAACCCGGAACACGCATCGGCGATCTACCTGCTGGCCGACCAGCGTCCGCTGTCGCTCACGGTCGGCACGGCGGCCGGCAGTGCCTGGGTGTGCCGGGGCGCCCTGCCCGGCACCTGCGGCGCGACCGCGTGGGACATCAACCGCGTCGAGCCGGCGCCGGCCACGCCGTTCTCGCTGGCGCCGCCGTCGCCGCAGTTCGACGGGGTGTTCTACGTGGGGGCGACGACCGCATCGCCGCCGGCCGTCCGGTGAGAAACAGGCCGGCCGTCCTGGAGGAGCTTCAGGGCGGCACTAATCCCGCGCCGGCGCCACGGCCAGCCGGCCGAGCAGCGCGTCGATTTCTTCCAGCCCCGCCGGCTTGGTGAGGTGGGCGTCGAAGCCGGCCGCCCGCGCTTCGCTGCGGTCGTGCTGCGCGCCCCAGCCGGTATGCGCGGCCAGCAGTGCGCCGTCCAGGTGCGGCAGCCTGCGTATCTCGCGCGCCAGTTCGTAGCCCGACAGGCCGGGCATGCCGATGTCCAGGATCAAGAGGTCGAAACGGCCCTCCTTGGCCAGGCCCAGCGCCGCGTACCCGTCATGCGCCAGGCTCACCCGGTGGCCGCGCGCATCGAGCATCGCGCCGAGCATGGTCGCCGCATCGACGTTGTCGTCCGCGACCAGGATGCGCAGGCCCGGCGCCGGGCAGCCGCCGCCCGGGCCGGCGCCGGGCGCTGCGGCGCCGACGGCCGGCTGCGGCGCCAGCGGCAGGCGCAGCGTGAAAGTGCTGCCCTGCCCCACGCCCGGGCTGTGGGCACTGACCGTGCCGCCATGCATCTGCACCAGGCTGCGCACCAGCGCCAGGCCGATCCCCAGGCCGCCCTGGGCGCGGCCGACGTTCTGCGACACCTGGCTGAACATGTCGAACACGCTTTCCAGCGCGTCCCCGGGAATGCCCATGCCGGTGTCGCGCACCGAGATACCGAGCCCCGCTTCGTCGGCCCGGGCCGATAGCGTCACCACCCCGCCCGCCGGCGTGTACTTGCAGGCGTTGGCGAGCAGGTTGGTCAGGACCTGCGCCAGTCGGGTCGGGTCGGCATCCAGCCACAGCGGCTCGACCGGCAAATCGGTCTCCAGCCGGTGCCCGGCCGCCTTGATCATCGGCAGCACGCCTTCGATGGCGACGGTGACGACCTGGCCCAGCGCGACCCGCTCGCGCTTGAGCTCGATCTTGCCGCTGTCGATGCGCGCGATGTCCATCAGGTCGTCGATCAGGCGCACCATCTGGCGCAGTTGGCGGTCCATCATCGTGCGCGCCCGGGCCAGCGCCTGCGGGCTGCTGCCCGGCAGCTGCATCAGGTCCAGGCCGGTGCGCAGCGGCGCCAGCGGATTGCGCAGCTCGTGCGCCAGGGTGGCCAGGAAGCGGGTCTTGCGATTGTTGGCCTCCTGCAGGT
The DNA here is from genome assembly GCF_046293535.1 of Massilia sp. Taxonomy (NCBI): domain Bacteria; kingdom Pseudomonadati; phylum Pseudomonadota; class Betaproteobacteria; order Burkholderiales; family Oxalobacteraceae; genus Massilia; species Massilia sp. The sequence goes on from NZ_JBKBOV010000034.1 coordinate 41,380, forward strand.
CCGCCGCGGCCTGGCGCAGGCGTTCGACGGCCAGCTTGCGCTCGGTGATGTCGCGGCTGACCGTGGCGTAGCCTTCCGGCACGCCGTGCTGGTCGCGGATCACGTACACGGTGCAGATGATCCAGATCGCCGCGCCGCTGCGGAAGTGGCGGAACCGCACCTCGGTCTCGCTGTGGCCGTCGCGCGCGACACGCGGCAGGAAGACCTCCGCGATGAAGTCGCGGTCTTCCGGGAAAAAGAAATCCATCATCGGCGTTGCCAGCGCTTCCTCGGGCGAGGCCGCGCCGACCATCCGCACCGCGACCGGATTCAGGAAGAAGGGTTTCAGGTCGAGCCCGGCCATGCCGATGAAGTCTTCGCTGCGCTCGGCCAGTGTGACGAAGCGCTGGCGCTCCAGCTCCACCTGGCGGCGGTCGTGGATGTCGGTGGTGGTGCCCACCCATTCGCGGATCGCCCCGTCCTGGCCGAAGATCGGCACCGCGCGCGCCACCGTCCAGCGGTACTGGCCGCTTGCCGTGCGCAGGCGCTGCTCGCATTCGTAGGGAACGCGCCGTGCGACGCAGGTGCGCCAGTGCGCCAGCGAAGCGGCGCGGTCGTCCGGGTAGACGGCGTCGACCCAGCCGAAGCCCTTCCACTCGTCGAAGCTCTGCCCGGTGTAGGCGCGCCAGGTCGGGGAATCGGCTTCCATCGCGCCGTCGGGCCGGCAGTGCCACACGATCTGGGTGGTGGCCACGATCAGCGAGCGGAAGCGCTCCTCGTTCTGGCGGATCGCTTCCTCGGCCTGCAGGCGCTCGGTGATGTCGCGGGTGGTGCCGGCCACCGCCTCGACCTCGCCGTCGGGCCCGAACACCGGCACGAAGATGTATTCGTACATGCGGCGCCCGAAGCTGCCGCTGAAGGGCACCACGCCCTTGATCGGCGCCCGGGTCGCTTTCACCTGCTCGATCTCGCGGCCATGCATTTGCGCATGCCAGGGCTCGTAGCCGAGTTCCAGGCAGGTCTTGCCGATCGATTCCTCCCAGCTGCGCCCCCACATGCGCAGCAGGACCTCGTTGGCGTAGGTGAAGCGGTGCTGCAGGTCGAACACGTAGGCCAGGTCGGGCGTATTCGACAGGAAGCTCTCGTACAGGCGGCGCCGCTGTTCCGATTCGCGCCCCAGCTGGTGCAGGCGGGCGCGGGCGCGCTCGCGCTCGACGATGGGGGCGAGGTGGCGGGCGCAGACGTCGGTGAGCCGCATCTCGCGCTCGTCCGGTACCCGTCGTTCGCAGAAATAGATGCTGACGACGCCGATCGCGTTGCCGTCCCTGTCGAAGAAGGGCGTGCTGTACAGCGCACGGATGCCCTGCTCGCGCGCGAAGCCGCGGTAGTCGGCGTACAGCGGGTCGGCCTCGGTGTCGGCGACGACCACCCGGCGCTTGTCGCGGAATGCGGTGCCGCAGGCGCCCGCGCCCAGCGGCACGCAGCGCAGCGCGGCCAGGCCGGCGGCGTCGATGCCCTGGCTGGCCTGGGTCACCAGGCCGCCCGCGGCCTCGTCATGCAGCGAGACGACGCCCTGGTGGCTGCCATGCAGGCGCGTGACCGTTCGCAGCACGATGTCGAACTGTTCGGGAAGCGTACGCGCCTCGAGCAGGCGCTCGCTCATCGCATGCAGCCGCTGCCAGTCGTCCAGCTGGCGCGCCAGCTGGTGTTCGGAGACCGCCAGCGCCACGTCGCTGCGCATCTTGGCCGCCGCCAGTTCGGACTGGGCGCGCGTGCGCTGCGCGACTTCGTCCTCGAGCCTGCGGTTCAGCTCCAGCAGCGCGGCGCGGTTGCGCTGCTCCTCGGTGACGTCGTTGCAGATCACCAGCACGCCGCGCACGCCGGTCTCGTCCTCGATCGGGCTGAAGCCGTAGGTCCACCAGGCGTCCACCAGCACCCCGCCGCGCACCAGCGGCACGCGCTGCCGCTCGTTCCAGGTAGCGCCGCCGCCGGCCATCACCTGCTCGATCTGCGGACCGATGACCGGCCAGGCCTCTTTCCAGCAAACGCGGCCGCGCTGGCCGAGGGCGGCCGGATGGCGCACGTCGTCGAGCGTGGCGCGGTAGGCGTCGTTATAGAACTGGATGAGCTCCGGTCCCCAATAAATGAACATCGGATGGTGCGAGCTCAACAGCAAGCGCAGCGTGGTCTTGAGCGCGCCCGGCCAGCCCGCCGGTTCGCCCAGGCCGGTCGCGGCCCAGTCGTGCGCGCGCATCAGCGCGCCCATTTCCCCCCCACCGGACAGGAAGGCTGCCGGCATGGACATCGGCTTGTCGCAATCGGCAGGCAGCATGGCATCGTCGGATCGGATTGAGGTTGCCGAATAGTATAGCCGACGGCGCAGCGCGTTGTTAGCCTTGCGGAAACCTTGACGGCTCATCCATAACGCGAGGAAACGAATATTTCGCTCGTTACGGTTTGGAACAATTTCGAATCGTGCATACCTGCGGCCGGGATTAGGATTGTTGCATGAACTTCAGCTTTTCTACCCCAACCAGCGGCGCGTGCCTGGTGAAGCTCTGGGCCAGTGGACGCTACGGCTTTTCGCTGCCGAAGAAGGTCGAGATCACCGGACCGGACGGCGTGACCTCGACCTTCGTGTATCACAGCCGGAAAGTCGGGCCGACATCTGAACTCACCAACCGCACGCTTGTCAGAATCGCGATTGCCCAGTACCTGGAGGGCGCCGGGGGCGAGCTCTGCCACATCGACGACACCGTGGCGCCCTTCCCCGGCACCCTGACCCAGATCCGGCCCTTCGCCCCGCCGCCGCCGCCGCCGCGCGTGCGGCCCTCGCGGGTGATGCCGAGAGCGGGCTCCGCCGCCAAGGAGGCGGCATGAATTCAACACGGAAGACGAGGTAGACGCATGCGTATCAGCTACACTCCCGGCCAGGTCGCCATGCTCATCGGCAGGGCCGAACGCCAGCTCGAACAGATCGTCGCCGACTCGGTACGCGAGGCCGGCAACGGGCGCAACATCGGGCGCGGCGCCCAGCACGTGCTGCACGAAACGGTGGTCACCCTGATCCGCCTGTACCGCGAGCAGGTGCCGGGCGGGGCGCCGGTCGCAACCCGCATCGCCCGTGCCTACGCCAAGGGGGCCGATGCCCAGACCGGGGTGCCGACCCTGGCTTGCGTGCGGACCATGCTCTCGATCATGCGCGACGCCGGCGCACTGCTGGCGGAAGCATCGCAGCCGGCGCTGGAGCCGCCGCAGCAAAGGCCGGCGGCCGCGCGGCTCGGACCGGCCTAGGCTGCCTGACCGGCGGCGCCGCCCTGGCGCGCCCGGGTATCGCCGCCGACCCCGACCGCGGTGGCGATCGCCAGCGCCTGGAACAGCGCGACGCCGGCGAACACCCATCCCGGCCGACCCGCATCCATCACCAGCCCGAACAGCAGCGGGCCGACCGCCAGGCCGCTGTCCAGGCCCGAATACACCACGCCGTACACCCGTCCCGTTGCTCCTTTTGGCGCGGCGGCGCGGATCATCAGGTCGCGCGAAGGTCCGGCCACGCCCGAGCACAGGCCGATCAGGCCCATCAGCGGCAAGGCCATCCAGGACGGGCCGGCGCCCGCCGCCAGCACCAGCGCCAGCAGCGCCGCCACCGCGAAGGCCGCCGCCACGGTGCGGTCATGCCGCTTGGCATGCGCGCCCAGGAAACCGCCGGCCACCATGCCCAGCGCCGAGGCCAGCATGTAGGCGGTGTAGGAGCTGGTGGCGAGCGCATGCGAGATGCCGTACAGCGACTCCAGGCTGATCGCCGCGAAGCTCTGGATTGCGCCCAGCGCCACCGCCGTCAGCAGGAAGAAGCCGAAGCACAGCCAGACCGCGCGCAGCTTCAGGAAGGCGAGCGTGCCGCCCTGGGCGGCCCCGGCGCCGCGCTTGAGCGGATCCGGGTACAGCGCATGCCGGTTCAGCAACAGCAGGGCCAGCACCGCCATCGGCAGCAGCGCCGCCCACAGCAGCGCGGCGCGCCAGCCCTGGCTGGCCGCGATCGAGGTCAGGAAGATCGGCGACGCGGCCCAGCCGATGTTGCCGCTGATGCCGTGCACCGAGAAGCCGTGGGCCAGGCGCTCGCGCGAGACGCGCTGGTTCAGCAGCGTGTAATCGGCCGGGTGGAAGATCGCATTGCCGCTGCCCGCCAGCAGCGCGCCGAGCGCCAGGCCGGCATAGCTGTCCGCGTTCGACAGCACCAGCGCCGACACGCCCAGCATGGCCATGCCGGAGAACAGCACGGCGCGCGCGCCGACGCGGTCGACCACGAAGCCGGCCAGCGCCTGCCCGACGCCCGAGACCACGAAGAACACCGTCATCAGGAGGCCCAGTTCGGTGTAGCTCAGGCCGAAGGCGGGCTTGAGCCAGGGGATCAGGGCCGCCAGGATCAGGTGGTAGAAGTGCGAGGTGCCGTGCGCCAGGCCGACCAGGCCGATCACGCGCGCATCCCGCTTCAGGGTGGTGTCCTTGTTCATCGCAGCCCTCTGGTCCAAAAAGCCAGTGTAAGCACATTCGCCACGTCCGATTTAAGATGGCGTGTCAACATTTATCGAGAACCTGCCATGCCAGCGCCGCGCGCCACGCTTCCACCCAGCCCGGGCCCGGGTCCGACGGGCGACCGTCCGGTCAGCCTGACCGCCCGCGACCTGCCCGCCGACGTGTCGGTCGGCGCCCACAGCCACGAGTGGGGCCAGCTGACCTATGCGCGCAACGGCGTGCTGCGGGTGAGCGCGGACGGCAGCAGCTGGACCGTGCCGCCCCAGCGCGCGATCTGGATCGCGCCGCACGTCGTCCACGAGGTGACGATCCTGGAAGCGGCCTGCCTGAGTCCCTTGCGCATCCACGCCTCGCGCGACCCATTCCGCGGCGAGACCTGCCGCGTGGTGGAGGTAAGCAGCCTGCTGCGCGAACTGATCGCCGCCCTCGAGGTGGGCGAGCGGCCGCGCGATCCGCGCCGCGGCGCCCTGCTCGGGGAACTGATCCTGGACGAACTGGCGCGCGCACCCTCGCGCCCGATCCGGGTGCCGCTGCCGCGCGACAAGCGCCTGAAGGGCGTGTGCGAAGCCCTGCTGGCGGCCCCCGGCGACACGCAGACCCTGGCCGGGTGGGCGCGCGCGGCCGGTGCCTCCGAACGCACGCTGGCGCGCCTGTTCGAACGCGAACTGGGCATGAGCTTCGGCCAGTGGCGCCAGCAGGCGCGCCTGGCCCATGGCGCCTCGCTGATCGCGCGCGGCATGCCGCTGTGGCAGGTGGCGCAGCAACTCGGCTACGCCAGCCAGTCGGCCTTCAGCGCCATGTTCAGGAAGACCTTCGGCAGCACGCCGTCGAGCTACTTCGCGGACGAGCGGCGCCTCAGAAGCTGATGACGAAGCGTGGGCCCTGTCCCATCGGCCGCGCATAGCGTACCGTGCCGCCGTTCTCGTGGGCGTCGAGCGTGATCGCCGCGGCGATCGCCGCCAGTGGACACGCGCCGGCAGCGCGCGTCTTTCATCAGGGAATCGGACGCTTGCCGGACCGGCATTGCGCTAGGATGGCGCCATCCACATCAAGCATACGCAGCAAGGAGGCGAACATGGGCGAATCCGAAATGGCAAACGTGCAGGCATGCATCGAGGCCTGCGAAGCGGCGATGCGCGCCTGCCAGGCCTGCGCCGCGGCCGATATCCGCGAAGGCCAGAACGACTGCGCGCTGATCAACCTCGATTGCGCCGACATCTGCGTGGCCACCCTCAACGTGCTGTCGCGCGGTTCGCCCCACCATGGCGACTTCTGCGCCCTGTGCGCCCACATCTGCCGTGCCTGCGCGGCCGAATGCGCCAAGCACGCCTCCATGCACCGGCACTGCGCCGAATGCCAGGCGGCGTGCGAGCGCTGCGCCGCCGAGTGCGACAAGCACGCGCGCGAACGCCACATCTGATCTCCGGCAGAGCGCGCTGCCATGGCTGGCCCGCCTCGCTTCCCAGGGGCGGGTCAGCCCCCTGTCGTATGTACGCATCAGTTAAGGCAATCTTAACGTCCCGGTAACGCCGGACTGAACCATTGCCGCGTAGCATCGTCTATGATCTGAGCATATTTATACATACAGGGTAGCGCCGTCCACCAGGCGGCGCTACCCGCGGGGGCATCGCCTGGCGATGTGTGTTCCACGTCAACCAGGCGTCGCAGCGCAATTCCATGTTTCCAGAAGCATCGCGTATCACCCTGCAACACAACAGCCCGTCGGCACGGCTGGCGCGCTTCACCCGCTGGGCCGGCCCGTATGCCAGCCTGCTGCAGATGCTGCTCCTCGGCCTCGTCATCCTGAGCCTGTCGCGCGCCGCCCTGGCCGCCTGGCAGTGGGAGCGGGTGCAGGCGAGCGGCATCTCGGCCATGCTGTTCCTGCAGGGCGTCCGAGCCGACCTGATCTTGCTAGGCTATTTCCTGGCGATTCCACTGCTGCTGGCGCCCCTGTTCGCACACCGCTTCTCGGCCCATCTGTGGCGCACGGCCACCGTGGCCTGGGCCACCTTCGCCCTGGTCTTCATCGTGTTCATGGAACTGTCCTCGCCACAGTTCATCATGCAGTACGACGTCCGCCCGAACCGCCTGTTCATCGAATACCTGGCCTACCCGCGCGAAGTGTTCGCCACCCTGTGGCACGGCTTTCGCACCGCCCTGCTGCTGGGCGTGGGGCTGACCCTGTTCCTGGCCGTGCTCCTGTACCGGCTGCTCCAGCGCGCCTCGAACGACATGAGCATGTGGCCCTCGCGCAAGCTGCTCCTGCTCTGGCCCTTGTTGTGCCTGGCCGTCTTCGTGCAGGTGCGCTCGACCACCGGGCACCGTCCGGCCAATCCCGCCCTGTTCGCCCTGACCGGCGACTCGATGGTCAATTCCCTGATCATCAACTCGGCCTGGTCGGTGTTCGACGCCATCGGCGCGATGCGCAAGGAGGCGACGTCGTCCGAGATCTACGGCGACATGCCGCGCGCCAAGGTGCTCGAGCAGGTGCGCGCGGCGCCCTGGCTCGCCGGGGCGCGTTTCGACGCCCCGCAGCTGCCGACCCTGCACCACCAGCCCGCAGCCATCGTGCGGGCGCGCCCGCTGAACCTGGTCATCGTGCTGGAGGAGAGCCTGGGCGCCACCTTCGTGCAATCGCTGGGCGGCCTGCCGGTGACGCCCGAGCTTGAAAAACTCAAGCACGAAGGCTGGTGGTTCGAGCAGCTCTACGCCACCGGCACCCGTTCGGTGCGCGGCATCGAAGCGGTGGTGGCCGGCTACGCGCCGACACCGGCGCGCAGCGTGGTCAAGCTGTCGCTGGCCCAGCAGAACTTCTACACGCTGGCCGCAGGCCTCGGCCAGCAGGGCTACCACACCGAATTCGTGTACGGCGGCGAGGCGCACTTCGACAATATGCGCAGCTTCCTCACCGGCAACGGCTTCCAGAAGATCGTCGACATCGGCGAGATGCGGCCTTCCTTCGTCGGCAGCTGGGGAGCCTCGGACGAAGACCTGTTCGACAAGTCGCTCGAGCGCCTCAAGACCCTGCATGCGGCGAACAAGCCCTTCTTCAGCCTGATCTTCACCTCGTCCAACCATGAGCCTTTCGAGTTCCCCGACGGGAAGATCGCGCTGCACGAGCCGAACAAGCAGACCGTCAACAATGCCGTGAAATACGCCGACCATGCCCTCGGCGAGTTCATCCGCGAAGCGAAGAAGCAGGACTACTGGAAGGACACCGTGTTCCTGATCGTGGCCGACCACGACAACCGGGTATACGGCAACGCCCTGGTGCCGATCAAGAAATTCCATATTCCGGGACTGATCCTGGGCGCCGACGTCCAGCCGAAGCGGATTGCCGCCATTGCCAGCCAGGTCGACCTGGCGCCGACCCTGCTGTCGCTGTTGGGCGTATCCAGCACCCACCCGATGATCGGACGCGACTTCGTGCGCGACAGCGGCTCGCCGGGCCGCGCCCTGATCCAGTTCGACAAGCTGTTCACCTGGCTGGAGGGCTCCTCGGCCACCATCCTGCGCCCCGGCAAGCCGCCCCTGCTGGGCCGCTACGATGCCGCCAGCGGCGTGCTCGACCCCTACGCCGGCAAGCCGAGCCAGGCCCAGGTCGACCGGGCGATGGCGCACGTGATGCTGCCGTCCCTGCTCTATCGCGAGCGGCGTTACCGGCTGGCGCCCTGAGCGCCCATCTGGAAACAAAACCGCAACAAACTCGCCCGTCACCGGCCGATTCTGGCGCTTGGGTTCCTGCTAATATTGGTCGTCCCGCTGGCCTTGCCACCCGGCCGCGGGTCCAATCCGCAGTGCTCTTCCAACCCGGGATACGAAGATGGACGCCAGAACGCCAGCCTTGATCGCCTGCACGCACCCGCATTCGCCCGCCCGCGCCGATGGACGCTGAGATGCGGGCTCACGCCATCCTGCGATACTTCCCGGCCACCCTGCTGGCCGTGCTGCTCGCCTTGCATGCGGCCTGGGCGCAGGCGGCCGCATCGAGCGAGACCGGCCATGCGCGCGCCAGCCTGCTGGTGCACGCGCCAGGCGGCATCAAGCCGGGCCTTGACGTCTGGCTGGGCCTGCGCATCGAGCACCAGCCGCGCTGGCATACCTACTGGTTCAACCCGGGCGACTCGGGCCTGCCCACCACCGCGGCCTGGACCCTGCCGGCCGGATTCGCCGCCGGCGAGATCGCCTGGCCGACCCCGAAGCAGCTGCCGCTCGGTCCCCTGATGAACTACGGCTACGACGGCGACCTGCTGCTGCCGGTGCGCCTGACGGTGCCGCCCGACTACCGCGGCGGCCCGGTGGCGGTGCGGCTGCGCGCCGATTTCCTCATCTGCGAAGAGGTGTGCATTCCCGAGTTCGCCGAACTGGACACCACGCTCACGCCCGGTCCCGTCTCGACGCATGCCGCGTTATTCCAGAAAGCTTTTGATGACGCCCCGCTGGCCGTGCCCGGGCTGAAGGCGAGCGCCCGCCTCGAGAACGATGCGCTGGTGATCGAGGCTTCCGGCCTGCCGCCCGCCTGGCGCGGCCAGCCCTTGCAATTCTTCCCCGCCAACGGCGGCGTGATCGACCACCCGGCGCCCCTGGCGCAGGAGTGGAAAGGCGAGCAGCTGGTGCTGCGCGCGCCCTTGTCGACGCAGCGCAGCGACAGCCCGGCGTCGATGGACGCGGTGATCACGGCCGGCCACCGTTCGCCCGGCATCCGGATCGGGTTCGCGATTTCCGGACCATCGCCGCAAGCCGGTGCGGCCACCGCCGCCGTTGCATCGGCGCCCGTGGCGGCGGCCGAGCCCGGATCCGGGTCCGGCCGCCCCTGGCTGACGGTGCTGGGCTTTGCCTTCCTCGGCGGCGCGCTCCTGAACCTGATGCCCTGCGTGTTTCCGGTGCTGTCGCTGAAGGTGCTCGGCTTCGCCCAGCATGGTGGCGAGCGCAAGCGCATCGTGGCGGGGGGCTTGGCCTACACCCTTGGCGTCATCACTTCCTTCCTGCTGCTGGCCGCGCTGCTGCTGGCGCTGCGCGCCGGCGGCGAAGGGCTGGGCTGGGGTTTCCAGCTGCAGTCGCCCTTGTTCGTCGCCGCGCTGGCCGGCCTGTTCACGCTGATCGGCTTCAACCTGGCCGGCCTGGTCGAGTTCAGTCACATGCTCCCGAGCCGGGTGCTGAATGCGCGGGCGCGCAACCCGGTGCTGGACGACTTCCTCACCGGCGTGCTGGCGGTGGCCGTGGCCTCGCCCTGCACCGCGCCCTTCATGGGGGCCGCACTGGGCGCCGCCCTGTCCCAGCCCGCGCCGCAGGCCCTGTCGGTGTTCGCCGCGCTGGGCGCCGGCATGGCCGCGCCCTATCTCGCCGCCAGCCTGTTCCCCGGCCTGGCGCGCGTGCTGCCGCGCCCGGGCCCGTGGATGGCCCGCTTCAAGACCTTCATGGCCTTCCCGATGTTCGCCACCGTGGTCTGGCTGCTGTGGGTGCTCGGGCAGCAGGCCGGCGCCGACGCGGTCGCGGCAAGCCTCGGCCTGATCGTGGCCGCCGCTTTCGGCCTCTGGGTACTGGGCATCCCGGCGCGCAGCGGCGCGGGGCGCGTTGCCGGCATGGGCGCCGCAGCCCTGGCGTTCGCCGGCGCCGCGGCCTGGGCCTGGCCGGCCCTCCACGCCGGCCAGTCCGACCTCGCCGCTTCCGCGCAATCGGCCGGCTGGCAGGCCTGGTCGCCGCAGGCGCTGGCCCAGGCGCGCCAGGAAGGACGCCCGGTGTTCGTCGACTTCACCGCGGCCTGGTGCGTGACCTGCCAGTACAACAAGCGCACTACCCTGGCCGACCCGGGACTGATGGAAGACTTCCGGGCCAGGGGCGTGGTGCTGATGCGCGCCGACTGGACCCGGCGCGACGAGACGATCACGCAGGCACTGAAGGAACTCGGACGCAGCGGCGTGCCGGTGTATGCGCTCTACCGCCAGGGCGCGCAGCAGCCCACGCTGTTGTCGGAACTGCCGAGCGTGGAGGAAGTCAGGCAGGCCCTCGCCGCGCCATGACCGGAGGATTCAAACAGTTCAAGCAGTCCCACCAGACCAACCACCAGGAGGATTTCATGAAGCGCACCATCGCATTCTCGCTGCTCGCCGCCGGCCTGCTGCTTAGCGGCAGCGCCCTCGCCGAAGCCGTCGTCGGCCAGCCGGCGCCGGCCTTCAAGGGCGTCGACACCGCCGGCAAGCCGGTTTCGCTCGACCAGTACAAGGGCAAGTACGTGGTGCTGGAATGGGTCAACCCGGAATGCCCCTTCGTCAAGAAGCACTACGACAGCGGCAACATGCCCAGCGTGCAGAAATATGCCGCCGACAAGGGCGTGGTCTGGCTGTCGGTGAGCACCAGCGCCGACGGCGACCGCGCCGGCAAGTCCGCCGCCATCAGCGACTGGGTCAAGGCCAAGAAGGCCATGCCCGCGGCCACCATCATGGACCTGGGCGGCGCCATCGGCAAGGCCTACGGCGCGCGCACCACGCCGCACATGTACCTGGTCGACCCGAGCGGCAAGCTGGTGTATGCCGGCGCGATCGACAGCAAGCCGAGCGCCAATCCGGCCGACATCAAGAGCTCCACCAACTACATGGTGCAGGCGATCGACGAATCCCTGGCCGGCAAGCCGCTGAGCCAGGCGGTCACCAAGCCCTACGGCTGCTCGGTGAAATACGGCTGATGCACGGCTGCTTCATGCGCTTCGAATAATGTGCCGCAGCCAGCCCGCCACGCGTGGCGGCGCTGCTATGATGATTCCCATAATCACATCGACAAGGGAATCCCCATGAGACGCACCACGCTTCCACGCCGCAGCCTGCTGGCCGCGGCGGCCTTCGCCGCCTTCCTGCCGCTGTCCGGCGCGCTGGCGGCCCCCTTCGAATCGAGCCGCATCACGGTGCGCACCGAGGGCGCCGGCCCGGACGTCGTCCTGATCCCGGGCTTGAATTCCTCGCCGCGCGCCTGGGCGTCGACCGTGGCGGCGCTGCCCGGCTACCGCTACCACCTGGTGCAGGTCGCGGGCTTCGCCGGCCAGCCGGCGGGCGGCAACACTGAAGGCAAGGTGGCGGCGCCGGTGGCCGAGGAGATCGCCCGCTACATCAAGGAGGCGGGCCTGAAGCAGCCGGCCGTGATCGGCCATTCGCTGGGCGGCACCATGGGCATGATGCTGGCGGCGCGCCATCCGGATGCGCTGTCGCGCCTGATGGTGGTCGACATGTATCCTTACCTCGGCAGCTTCTTTGCCGGTCCGGGGGCGGCGCCCGAGCAGGTCGAGGCGGTGGCGAACGCGATGATGGCCGGCATCCGCAGCGCCAGCCCCGAGCAGCGCGCCAGGAATACCAGCGATACCATCGCCGGCATGGTCAACACCGAAGCCATGCGCGCCGGGGCCGTGTCGGATTCCGCCGCCAGCGACCTCGACGTCAGCAGCCGCGCCTACCGCGAGCTGATCGTGACCAACCTGATTCCGGAACTGGGCAACATCACCAAGCCGGTGACCGTCCTGTACGTGCAGCCCAGGAGCGTGCCGATCCCGGCGGAGCAGTTCGACTTCGCCTATCGGAGCGCGTATGCGCCGGTGCGGAAACTGACCCTGAAGCGCATTCCGGACAGCGCCCACTTCATCATGTGGGACCAGCCGCAGCGCTTCCGGGACGAGGTGAAGGCCTTCCTGGCCGCGCCTTGAATCAGATGTAGGGCCAGGCCAGGATGCGCTTCAGGTGCAGGACCAGACGCGCGGGGATGTAGCCGAACCCGAATGCCAGGATGGGCAGGCTCCATGCATCGCCCAGCATTGCCAGCCAGGCGCCGCCGACCGTGCCCGCCGCCGCCAGTACCATGAGCCAGAGCTCGATGCTGAGGAAAAAACCGGATGCTTCGCGCCAGACGCGCCGCATCAGCGCGATGGCCTCCTTGAGAGTCTTGATGTCATGGCCCATGATCGTGTTCGCAGGTTAGCAATGATAAAAATGAAAAAACGCTGCCGGAAATGCAAATCGCCGGCATGCGCCGGCGATGTATGTTGCAGTGCATTATAAGCGATAGCGGGAGTTGCCGGGCAGCATCATCCTCCGCCCGACTGGCCCGCGCCGGCTTGCGCCGTTTCAAGGCTGCATGCGCACCAGCGCAAGCTCCTTCATCGTCCCCTTCGCCGGCTCCTTGAACTCCTGCAGCAGGCTTGCGGTTTCCGCCCTGGCGCGCTCCATGCTGGCCGCCTTCACGTGGCCATAGCCGCGGATCGACTCGGCCACCCGGGCCAGCTTGAGCGCGGCCGCGCGGTTTTCCAGGGTGAGCTCCGTGGCCAGCATGTCGACCAGGGCCAGGTAGTCGCTGCGCAGCCGGCGCTCGGCGCGGCGCTCGTGGGTGTAGCCGAAGACGTCGAGGGCGGTGCCGCGCAAGACCTTCAGCGGCGCCAGCATCCGGAAGGCCGAGCGCATCCACGGACCGAAGCGCATCTTGGCCGGCACCTCGCTGCCGGGCTTCTTGCGCGCCAGCAGCGGCGGCGCCAGGTGGTACTCGACCCGGAAGTCGCCCTCGAACTGCTCCTTCAAGCCTTCGAGGAAGCCGGTCTGCGTGTGCAGGCGCGCCACTTCGTACTCGTCCTTGTAGGCCATCACCTTGAACAGCGAACGGGCGACCGCCTTGGCCAGCGCGCGCTTCGACGACGGGCCCTCGATCTCGACTTCGCGCGCTTCCACTTTCGCCACGGCGGCGCGGTACTGCTGGGCGTAGGCGGCGTCCTGGTACCGCGTCAGCCAGTCGGCACGGAAGGACACCACCTCCTCGAGCGAGCTCGGGGGCGTGAACTGCACCACCTTGGCCGGCTGGGCCAGGCGTGCGGCGGCCTTGTCGTCGGCGGCCACCAGGCGGCCCAGCATGAAGGCCTTCTTGTTCATCTCGACGGCCACGCCGTTCAGTTCGATGGCGCGCATGAGCGCCTCCAGGCTCACCGGCACCAGTCCCAGCTGCCAGGCCGCGCCCATCATCAGGATGTTGGCGCCGATCGGGTCGCCCAGCACGCTGCTGGCGACCTGCTGGGCGTTCAGGCGCAGCACGGGACCGCCGGAATCCTGGATCTTGGCGAGCAGCTCGTCCTTGCGGATGTCGGCATCCGGATCGCGCGTGAATTCGGCCGTCGGGGTCTCGTTCTCGTTGGCGACCACGCGGGTATGGCCGCGCCGCATCACCGCCAGGGCGTCGGGCATCGCGGCCACCACCAGGTCGCAGGCCAGCAGGGCGTCGGCCTGCTGCAGGTCGATGCGCACCTGGTGCAGCAGTTGCGGCGAAGGCGCCAGCCGCACGTGCGACATCACCGCCCCGCCCTTTTGGGCGAAGCCCATGAAGTCCAGGGTCGAGGCGCCCTTGCCCTCGAGGTGGGCCGCCATCGTGATCAGGGCGCCGACCGTGACGACGCCGGTGCCGCCCACGCCCGCCACCAGCATCTCGAAGGGCTTGTCGAACGCGTAGCCGGGCGGCAGCGGATAGGCCGCCAGCATGCTTTCGAGCTGGCGCAGTTCGAGCGCGGCGGCGGCCGGCTTCTTGAGCTGGCCGCCGATGACGGACACGAAGCTCGGGCAGAAACCCTCGGCGCAGGAATAATCCTTGTTGCAGGAAGCCTGGTCGATTTTCCGCTTGCGCCCCAGCGGGGTCTCGAGCGGCAGGATCGACAGGCAGTTCGACTGCACGCCGCAGTCGCCGCAGCCCTCGCACACCGCCGGGTTGATCACCATGCGGCGCGGCGGATCCGGGAAAACGATGTTGTCCGGCTTGTTCTTCTTGCGGCGGCGGCGCTTTTCGGCGGCGCAGGTCTGGTCGTAGACCAGCACCGTGACCCCGGGCGTATCGCGCAGGCGGCGCTGGATGGCGTCGAGTTCGCCGCGGTGGTGCACTGCCACCCCGGCCGGCAGGCTCACGCCCTGGTAGTTCTCCGGCTGGTCGGTGACCACCACCGCTTGCACCGCGCCTTCGCTGAGCACCTGCTGCAGGATCTGCGGGACGCTCAGCTTGCCGTCCACCGGCTGGCCGCCGGTCATGGCCACCGCGTCGTTGTACAGGATCTTGTAGGTGATGTTGGCGCGCGCCGCCACCGCCTGGCGGATCGCCAGCGAGCCCGAATGGTAATAGGTGCCGTCGCCCAGGTTCTGGAACACGTGCTTTTCGCGCGAGAAGCGCGAGGCCGCGACCCAGGGCACGCCCTCGCCGCCCATCTGGGTCAGCGTGAAGGTATCGCGCTTCATCCAGCTGGCCATGAAGTGGCAGCCGATGCCGGCCAGGGCGCGGCTGCCTTCCGGCACCCGGGTCGAGGTATTGTGCGGGCAGCCGGAGCAGAAGTAAGGCGTGCGCTTGATCGCGTCGGCCCCGTTGGACAGCACCTCGGCGCGGCAGAACTGCGGCAGGGATTCCTCGAGGCGCAGCGCGGGCAGCTTCGGCCCCAGCCAGCGCACCAGCGCCGGCGCGATGCGCGAGGGACGCAGCTCGCCCAGGTGCGACAGCAGCGGCTGGCCCGCGACATCAAGCTTGCCGAGCACCTGCGGGCGCTGCTCGGGCGCCAGGTTGTACAGCAGGCTTTTCAGCTGGCCTTCGATGACGTCGCCCTTCTCTTCGACCACCAGCACTTCCTGCAGGCCGTGGGCAAAATCATGCAGGCGGCTGCGCTCCAGCGGGAAAGTCAGGCCCGGCTTGTACAGGCGCACGCCGAGCTCGTCGAGCCGGTCGAGGCCCAGGCCCAGGCGTGCCAGGGCTTCCAGCAGGTCGAGGTAGGCCTTGCCGGCCGCGATGATGCCCAGCTTCGCGTTCGGGGCGGCCACCACCAGCTTGTCGATCGAGTTCACGGCCGCAAACGCGTGGACGGCTTGCAGCTTGTCGGCCACGCGTTGTTCGATCGCCAGGCTGGGCAGGTCGGGCCAGCGGTAATGCAGGCCGTCCGCAGGCGGCACGTAGTTGTCGGGCGTCTTGAAGCTGGGAGGCGCCGGCAGTTCGACGACCGCGCCGCCTTCGACGGTTTCCGAGATCGCCTTGAAGCCGACCCAGGCGCCCGAAAAACGCGACAGCGCCCAGCCGTACAGGCCGAACTCCAGGTATTCCTCGATGTTCGCCGGGTTCAGGACCGGCATGCCCCAGGCCATGAAGGCGTGCTCGCTCTGGTGCGGCATCGACGAGGACACGCAGCCGTGGTCGTCCCCGGCCACCACCAGCACCCCGCCCAGCTTCGAGGAGCCGTAGGCGTTGCCGTGCTTGAGCGCGTCGCCGGCCCGGTCCACGCCCGGCCCCTTGCCGTACCACATGGCGAACACGCCATCCACGGTGCGGTTCGGGTCGCCCCCGACCTGCTGCGAGCCCAGCACGGCGGTCGCGCCGAGTTCCTCGTTGATGGCGGGGAGGAACTCGATGGCGTTCTGCTGCAGGATCTTCGAGGCGCGCCAGGCTTCCTGGTCGACCGCGCCCAAGGGCGAGCCGCGGTAGCCGGAAATGAAACCACCGGTGTTCAGGCCGGCGCGTTCGTCGAGGGCCTTCTGCATGAGCGGCAGCCGGATCAGGGCCTGGGTGCCGGTCAGGAAGACGCGGCCCTGCTCGCGTTTCAGGTTGTCGTCCAGCCGGTAGCCAGGGTCAAGCAAGGCCGATTCCTTGTCCTGCGCTGCGCTGCCGACTTCCTCGTGCATCGATCCCATCTGTTCGTCTCCATGTCGCCAGCCCCTGCGGGGCCTGTTCTTGGTGACGATGATAGTCAAAGCACAGGAAATAACTTTTCTAACTTACCGGCTTTTGCTGCAGAATAGGCAAAATATTTCTTGTTTATGCCTCCAATGGAAAAATCAAACCTTGACGCTGCGTCAATGCGCATCCTGCGCGAACTGCAGCAGGACGCCCGCCTGTCCGTCAACGAACTGGCCGAACGGGTCGGCATGTCGGCCTCGCCCTGCTGGCGGCGCCAGAAGGAACTCGAAGAGAACGGCTACATCCGCCGCTACGCCGCCCTGCTCGAGCGCCGCAAGCTCGACCTCGGGCTGGTGTGCATGCTGCACGTATCCCTCACGCGCCACGAAGCCGGCGTGGTCGAAGCCTTCGAGGCGCAGATGCGGGCCTGCCGCGAAGTCATGGAGTGCTATGAAATGACGGGCACCTCCGACTACATCGTCAAGGTGCTGGTCGCCGACATGGACGCCTACCACGACCTGCTGCACAACGTGCTGCTCAAGCTGCCGGGGGTGTCGCAGCTGAACACCAGCGTGGCGCTGCGCGAAGTGAAGTACGAGACGGCCCTGCCGCTGTAGATCACGCGCGCGAAGGCGCGGGGCCTGGGCACGGATGGCGGCGGCCGGTCTTCATGGCTGCCCCGCCGGATAGCGCTGGGACCAGTTCGCATAGCGCTCGATGGCCCTGGCCGGGCCGGTCACGAACCAGGCGTAGCCATTGCGGCGTTCGACCGACAGCGCGTTCACGTCGTCGCGGATGCTGCGGTCGCGGTCGCCGAACACCGGCTTGAGGCTGTACGCATCGTAGTAGCGCGCCCAGATCTCCCCGGCGCCGGGCGCGGGCACGAGGCGGCGTCCGGCCTCGGGCGTCGTGGCCTGCCAGGCGAGGTCGCGCAGGGCCGCGGCGCGCAGCCAGGCCACGCCGGCGTGCACCGCCTGCCGCACCTCCGGCGAGGGGTCGGGCAGGCCCATCAGGAGCAGGAGCACGTTGGCGCTCTCGCCGCTGGCCAGCGCGGCCGGCTCGAAGTTGCGCGCGCCGGCCAGGGCCAGGCTCAGGGCGTCGTGTTGCTGGCCCCAGCCGCTGCGCTGCGCGCCGGCGCCCTGCTGCGCCGCGACCAACAGCGCGACGCCGCGCGCG